>CAYMLE010000016.1:0-30062 GCA_964391115.1 uncultured Herbinix sp.
GCTAATGCAAGATCAATTCTTTACAAAAATATGGTATTACTCCATTCGGACTCACATATGTTTCTAATAGAAAGTAACAAGTACTATGAACGATCTACATGAGCCAATCAGCTTGAACACTTTAGAAAAGAAGATTAAGTCACCTATGCTATGGCGGATATTCTGCAAGGAAGGAGGTAGCATATGGAAGTATTAGCTCGTTATATTGTAGTAGTGATATTGGCAATCTGCTTATGCCTGGGATATATTATTAAGCACAGCATTTCCTTCATACCAAATAAATATATACCGTTAATTATGGGTGTGATAGGTGTTCTTCTGAACCTATGGATGAATGGATGGGAGTTTACACCAGAGATACTACTGGGAGGCCTTGCTAGTGGCCTGGCATCTACGGGTACCCATGAATTGGTCCGCAATCTGTTTCCCAACGAACAGACCTTGGTCGATGGCCGGGGTGTGACTGCACAATCCAAGGATAGGAAGGAAAAGATCTAGTACATATTCAGCTTTGTATTTCAAAAGGAGAAGGAATGAATTTCTTGCATCAATTCATTCCTTCTCCCTTCTTAATATTTAGTAAGTGTTTTGAATTACCATTTCTTGTGCAGTCTTAAGTATTGGTTCGACATTATTCTTTTTTATACAATCCAACGGATGGTTAAAGACCTTATGACGGTTCAGTAAATCATATAAATAAATTACCAAATAATAGGAAAAAAGAATGAGTGTTCGAGTCTTTTGCTTGCGGCCAACCCCTTCTATATGCTATACTAGGGAGGAAAGGAGAAGTAATAGACGAAGCCTAATAATTATACTTCTACTTAGATAAAGAAACAGAAAGTATCCGTCTATTACGGTTTGCATCCATGAGATTTATACATATCGCTGATGTACATCTGGGCGCTACTCCAGATTCTGGTATGCCCTGGGGAGATACCAGGGAAAAGGAGATCTGGGAGAGCTTCCGTAATATTATATCCAGATGCAATGAGAAGAAAGTAGATCTACTGTTAATTGCAGGAGATTTATTTCACCGACAGCCCCTGGTGAGGGAGCTGAAGGAGGTTAATTACTGCTTCAGTTTGTTAGAGAACACTCAGGTGGTTCTGATGGCAGGAAACCATGATTATATCAGTATTCGATCCAACTATTCTGGCTTCCAATGGGACAGCCATGTACATATGATTACGAGAGACTCCATAGAGAAGCTGGAGTTTCCAAATATTAAGACGGAGGTTTATGGTCTAAGCTACCGTACCAGAGACATTACCGAGTCTCTTTATGATTCGGTACGGCCGGATAACAATGACCGATTTCATATTCTGATCGCTCACGGTGGGGATGAGAAAGACATTCCCATGAACCGTAAAAGGATGATGGATGCTGGTTTTGATTATATCGCCCTTGGACATATTCACAAGCCCGAGGTTATCTCCGGAAAGATGGCTTATTCAGGTTCCCTGGAACCTTTGGATAAGAATGAAATCGGGAAGAGGGGTTATATCCTTGGTGAAATTACGGAAGATGTGGACAGGCAGACAGCGATCAGCTTTGTTCCCTCTTCTCTAAGAGAATATAAAAGACTGGATATTATGGTAGATCCTGATACGACCAACGGTTCCTTGGTAGACCAAGTAAGAGAAATGATTCATCAACAGGGATCGCAGCATATCTATTCCTTTCGAATCCGAGGATTAAGGGATGAAGACCTCCATTTTGATCTGGCGGCTGTCTATACCCTGGGTAATGTTTTAGAAGTAAAGGATGAAACGGTGCCCGATTATGATTTTGATGTTTTGTACCGGGAAAATGAGGACAATCTGATTGGATTGTTTATTCAAAAGATTCGGGATAGTAAAGAGCAGGATGAGATTACAAGGAAGGCTCTATATTATGGTATGGAAGCCCTACTTGGGGCGAAGGAATAATCCAATTGGAACGTTGTTTTAAGGAATGATATTGATAGGAAAGGCTTGGTAGGAACATGCTGATTAAGAAGCTCAGATTGAATTATTTTGGACACTTCCATAACCAGGAGATTGAACTGAAACCCGGCGTGAACTTAATTTATGGTGAAAATGAATCCGGAAAATCTACGATTCATACCTTTATTAAAGGAATGCTGTTTGGGATCGAACGGTTAAGAGGAAGAGGAGCTGCTACAAAAGAAGACCTTTATACCCGGTATCTTCCTTGGGATTATCCAGGAGCTTACAGTGGGCAGATGGATATTAAAACAGGAGATAAAGAATTCCGACTACAGAGAAGCTTCCATGCCAATGATAAAAACTTTACCCTAATCGATCTGGAAACCGGACGAGAGATTAAGCTAAAAGAAGGCTTAATTAGTGAACTGATTCCCGGGTTGAATGAGTCTGCATATAAGAATACCATCGGTATAGAGCAGCTAAAAGCCCAGACCGACATAGAGCTAGCTTCCCAGGTTAGAAATTACATTACCAATCTCTCTATCGCTAAGAGCAAGGAGGTAAATGTAACCAAAGCAGTTGCTTCCCTTATGGAGAAGAAAAAGGCCTTAGAAGGTTTCTTAAGCAATTCAGAAATTAAAATGCTTCAAGCTGAGATTGATGAGGGGTGCTCCAGGGAGGATAAGATCGAATCCTTATCCTTGCGGCTTCAGGAGCTATTGATAGAGGAACAGGCGCTTATCACGACTAGGGAGGCAGCGATAGCCGTAGAGGGACAGAATATAAAAGAGCGGATGGAGCAACTTCCGGCTATTATAGAAAAGTATCGAAGTTATAATGAACACATAAAACAGATTAATTCGATAGATAAACAGATCCTAGAATGGAATGCCAAGTTGGTACAGTGGGAGATAGAAAGCGGCAGGGCAGATACCCTTAAGGCGGACCTTAAGGAAGCTGCAAAGCTTAATTCAGAAATACCTGTGAAACAAAAGGCTAGGATGGAGCTATTAAAGGAATGTGAAACCAATCTTCGATTAAAAACCAGAAGGAATTTTATTGTCAGTCTGATCCCTGTTTTGATCGCCGCTATCCTGAATTATACGTTAATCCGAGAGCCGTCCATGAAACTGGGAATCTCCATTGGGACCCTGATTGCTGGAGGAATTCTTCTGGTGATACTTACTTTAAGGACCAATCGTAGGAAAAAAGAATATGATATCAATGCAGAGGCTCTGGCAAAGGAGCTATCAGAGACCGATGCCAAGCTTCAGAGGATTTATTATAATAATAATGTCAACTCTCTTCAAGAGCTTTCTACAAAGCTTGAAGATCTTCTGAACAGCTCCTTTGTCTTGATACATGGGAAGGAGCAGCTTATTCAGTTAAACGATCGCAAAGAGGAAATAGAAGATAAATGTGATTTTCTTCAAGAGGATATCATGAAATTCATGCAGTGCTTTACTGCAGAGGAAGAGTTGAACGAGGAATCCATTCAAAGACTTCAATTAGCGATCGAGGAGAAGAAGCAGGAGCTGGCCTATCGGCAGTCAGAGCAGGATCAAGGCTTAAGGGAATGTCAGAATAATATCAATAAGCTTCGCTGGGAGATCGATTCTCTAGAAGGAAATGAAGAGCAGCTGATGAAGAATCGGCAGTTGCTAGAGAATGCGGTGCAGAAGCAGAAGGAGGCTACTCTGGAGCTGGAAGCAGTGATGCTTGCCCTAAACACGATTCAATCTCTTTCGATAGACATTCATGATAGCTTTGGTCAAAAGCTAAATCAAGAAGTATCTGAGATCATTGGTAAGATTACAAACCAAAGATATCAGGATCTTAAGCTGAATGAGAAGCTGGAGGTAAAGGTTGGATGGAATGGGGACTACCGTTTATTAGATAGGCTCAGTGCAGGTACCATAGATCAGGTCTATTTTGCCCTTCGGTTAGCGGTGGCAGGCCTTCTCATGGAGAAGGAAGAGATGCCCTTGATATTGGATGATAGCTTTGCCCTCTATGATGAGAAACGGATTAGATCCGCGATCAATCTATTTGCCGGGCATGGCCAAGTTCTTATATTTAGCTGCCATAGAAGGGAACAGGGAATCCTAGAGGAAATGGGTATACCTTATCATTATGTGGATTTAAACAAGGAAAAAGCGATTGAGTGTTGATAACATTGTTGTTGCATAATCCAAGAGAGTATATACATAGATGTTGTTATTAGGCGGAATGAATAGAATTGCCTTAAACATACAGTATCTATAATGAATACATATACGGACGTCTGGGGGCCATATGAACATAAGAAAAGGAAACAAAGAGAATAAGGATAAAAAGGATAATCGAAGCGTTGGCCAAGCGATACAGTTTGGCCTGAAGCTGATTATCCTTTTTGTGTTGATTGGAATAGCAATCGGAATATTTTACTTTTACCATACCTATGGTAAAACGCTTCTTAAGATGCAGTCTGAGGCAAAGCGGATAGTCAGTGCCTCAGTACCGGAGACCTTCCGCGCAACGGAGACAAGTCTGGTCTATGATGCGGATGGGGGGCTGATTTCAACCCTTAGAGCCGAAAAGGATGTTTACTATATTGAGTATAAGGACATTCCTGTATTGGCGGTAGAAGCGATTGTGGCTACCGAGGATAAGAAATTTATGCAGCATGACGGTGTTGATTATCTGGCCAATATCAGGGCGGGGATTGCTCTGATTAAAAACAAGGGGGAGATTACCCAGGGAGCAAGCACAGTAACACAACAGCTGGCAAGGAACATATTCTTAACCAATGAAATAACCTATGAACGAAAGATTCGGGAGATATTTATAGCCCAAGAGTTGGAGAAAAAATATGCGAAGACAGATATCCTAGAATATTATTTCAATAATATTTATTTTGCAAACGGTTACTATGGCATATTGGCTGCAGCAAATGGTTATTTTAGTGAAGGGGTATCTGGCTTAAGTCTATCTCAGCTAGTCTTTTTATGTGCCATTCCAAATAATCCGAGTTTGTATAATCCGGTTACCAATATGGAGAAAACCTTGGAACGAAGAGACCGGATTCTCAGAATTATGCTAGAGGACGGTAAGCTCAGCCAAGAGGAATACGATGTGGCCTTCCATGAGAAGATCGTATTAAAGCAGTCAAAAACCGATAAGAAGAATTACGTAGAGACCTTTGCCTATTATTCCGCCATTCGGGCCCTTATGACCCAGGAGGGCTTTTTGTTTCGTAATCAGTTCGAAGATAAGAATGACCGGGAGGCTTACGAACAGGAATATAGTAAGCTCTATTACCGAATACAACAGGACTTATTTGTAGCTGGTTATCGGATCTATACCTCCATCGATTTGGATCAGCAAGCGCTACTACAGAGCGCAGTCGATCAAGGCTTAAGTGGATTTACGAATACAAATAAAGAGGGTGTTTATAAGCTTCAAGGAGCAGCAGTAAGTATTGATAATGATACGGGAAGAGTAGTGGCAATCGTCGGAGGTAGAAGCCAGGATCTAGAGGGTTATACCTTAAATCGGGCGTACCAAAGCTTCCGTCAACCGGGAAGTTCTATAAAGCCCTTAAATGTCTATACTCCTTCCTTTGAGAAGGGTTATTATCCAGATAGTGTTGTAGTGGATGAACGATTTGAAGGAGGACCAAGAAATTCTGGCAATAGTTATGCTGGTGAGATGAAGCTGCAACGAGCCATCGAGGTATCTAAGAATACGATAGCTTGGAAGCTGTATCAGGAACTAACTCCGGAGCTAGGACTGTCCTATCTTCTTCAGATGAACTTTACTCGAATTGATAAAAATGATTACTTTCCGGCTACATCCTTAGGAGGCTTTACCTATGGAGTCAGTCCTCTAGAGATGGCCTCAGCCTTCGCGACCCTAGAGAATGATGGAATTTACCGTACGCCAACTTGCATTGTAAAAATCATGGATTCTGAGGGAAATGAAATCCTAGGGGATGAGATTATGTCAAAAAAGATCTATCAAACCAATGCGGCTAGGATTATGACGGAAGTGCTGAACGGAGTGATTAAGAATGGAACGGCAAAGGGCTATGGCCTTTCGAATACAATCAGTGCAGGTAAGACTGGAACAACTGATGATCGAAAAGACGGCTGGTTCATAGGATACACCCCATACTATACGACCAGTGTATGGGTGGGTTGCGATATTCCGAAGGCCGTGGAGGACTTAAAGGGATCCTCATATCCTGCTGCTATATGGCGTGACTATATGGAACAAATTCATAACTCAGCAATGACAGATACCTTTGATCGATTTGACTGGAGAACTGTCTTTGAGCAGGAGAAGGCAGAGGAAGAACGAATACAAAGGGAAGAGCAGGAGAAGGCAGAGGAAGAGCAAATACAAAGGGAAGAGGAAGAACGTATACAAAGGGAAGAACAGGAGAAGGTAGAGGAAGAACGTATACAAAGGGAAGAACAGGCGATGGCAGAAGAAGAGATGGAACCGGACGGGGAAGTACCTGATGATTCGGTACTAGATGAGGAAATCGATGATGATTGGGGTTGGGAAGAGAATCTAGAAGATTTTGAAGACGATGCCGACTCTGAAAACCTCGAAGATATTTAAGCTCTTAAAGACCTTAAAGACCTTAAAGCTCTCAAATTAATTGAAGATATTAAAAACATAAATTGAAGATAATTTACTAGTACCAATAAAAATCGCCCTTCGGATAAGAAGAAGTATTTCTTGTCCGAAGGGCGTTGTTAATATCAGTAATCGTATTTTGCGGGGATTTCCATGCGGTCCATTATCTTATTGATATTTATCCATAATATTGTGAATTCTCTCTACAGGATTGAGAAGCCCACTGATACTATTATCGTGATTTAGGGTATCAATAATTAAAGCGATGTACTTGCTCATATCAACATTGATATAATAAGGCTTTGTTAAAAGCTCAGGGGTCTGATAAATCAGGTTTGTGGTCATAATACGGTAAATCAAACCCTTTTCATAAGCCTCATCGAATTTATCTAAGCCATTGGTAAATAAACCAAAAGTAGACGCTACAAAGATACGGCCGGCATTTCTTCTCTTTAATTCAGTAGCTACATCTAAGATACTATCGCCGGAAGAAATCATATCATCTACAATTAAGATATCTTTACCGTTAACATCCGTACCTAGGAATTCATGCGCTACGATAGGGTTACGTCCATTGACGATTTTGGTATAATCTCTTCTCTTGTAGAACATACCCATGTCGAGACCTAGAACATTGGCAAAATAAACAGCTCTAGACATACCACCTTCATCAGGACTGATGACCATCATATGATCAGTATTTAACTTGATATCTGGAACATTCTTCAACATAGCCTTGATAAACTGATAGGCAGGTTGTACGGTTTCCATACTTTTTAGCGGAATTGCATTCTGAACTCTAGGATCATGAGCATCAAAGGTAATGATGCTTTCCACACCCATATGAGTCAGTTCTTGCAGTGCTAAAGCACAGTCTAGTGATTCTCTTGAGCTACGCTTATGCTGACGTCCTTCATATAGATAAGGCATGATGACTGTAATTCTTCTGGCTTTGCCACCAACTGCCGCAATAATTCTTTTTAAATCTTGATAATGATCGTCTGGCGACATATGGTTCATATGTCCACAGACACTATATGTCAGACTGTAATTAGTTACATCGACAAGTAGGAATAAATCGGAACCACGCACAGACTCCTTAATCATTCCTTTGGCCTCACCTGTCCCGAATCTTGGGCAGCTGGCGCTTAGTAAATAAGAGTCTCTCTGATAACCGCTAAAAGCTATTGTGTCCTTGTGAATACTATCTCTGGAATTGCGCCAGTTAACAAGGTATTCATTTACCTTATCACCTAAAGTGCTACTGCTTTCCAAAGCAATAATACCAAGGGGCCCCATAGGGATGGTTTCAACGGTTTTCTCTTGATTTGGCATTACTTGTCCCTCCATAAAAATTAGTTGATGACAACAAAATCCACTACATGTTATAACACTATAAAAACCCTAAGTCAAGTAGCTTTTGTATGTAAATAAAAGGGTTCCTGGTTATGATTTACTTAATGCCTTATGAAGTCGGATATCTTCGCCAATGATTCGACGGATGGAATAATTACTGATAATCCTAGAATAAATCCGTTCTCCATAGCTGTTGTTTAAGTTATCAATGGATAAGTTGGTTGATATAATAGTCGATTTCTGTTTGAGCAAACGCTCATTTATTATTAAATATAATTGGGAAGAAGTGAAAGAATTATTCAACTCGGTTCCCAAATCATCAATAATCAACAAATCACAGTCTAGAATGTATTCAAACTGGTTGGAGGCCATATAGGAGGTAGCCTCTTCCCTTCCAAACTTGTTCTTTTCAAGGATATCAAATAGTCGGAAGGCGGTTAAATATACTACTGTGTATCCACGATCCAGAAGCTCTTTTGCGATACAATTGGCTAGAAAGGTTTTACCCACACCAGTATTACCTAAAAATAATATGTTCTCATGCTTATTAAAATGTCGAACAAAGCTTTTACAGCCTGCCACAATCTTTTGCATATTGGTGAGAGGGGATAAACCGGTAGCCTCATCTAGATAGTCATCGGGGTAATAATGAAAGGAAAAGGTGCTGAAGTTTTCCCGTTCCAGAACGGATTTTATATTGGATCCAGTATAAATCAAATCGGCAATAGCCTGTTTAAAACAGTTACATTTTTCGTTACCAATAAAACCGGTATCCTGACATTTGGAGCATTGATAATGAAGCTCTAGGTAATCCGCAGGATAACCGTGCTCAATCAATAGCTCAATCTGGCGGGATTTTAAATCGCAGGTGATATTACGAAGCTCCATCAGGCTCTTCTCATCCCCTAAAAGGGCTTGTCTTCCACTTCTGGCTGAGAGTGTAATCATCTCATTCTCCAGCTCCATCAGTTCTGGAAGCGCATGATAGGCTTCTTCCTTGCGGCGGTCCTGCTCAAATTTATTCTGGAATCTTCGGTTGTCATATTCCCTTAAAATTTGATTATATTGATCGTTCTTTAAAGCCATGTCTAATCTCCTTAAAGCCCTTTATTTAAGAGCTTACGTTCCAATTCAGCATAATCCTTAGATGAATAATTCCTCTGAGGATATTGGTTAAATTTGTTGTTGCTGGGCTTGGTCATAGGTGCACTTTTTTGCTCAGTATGACTTTTGTTACCTCTGCTGAACTCTTCGTCCAATCGAGCGATATCCTCCAGATTCTTTGCTCCCTTTTTATGCCAGGTCTCTAAAATCTTATCGGTATATTTAAAGTCTGGTTTCTGTGTCCTTAGAATGGTACGATTACAAGCTTCCGTAAGGATAGTATCAGTAAAGTGGTAAACCTCAACCCACTTCTTTATGTATTGACGTTCGATCTGACCCGGAGAGCGATTAAGACCAAAGGCTTTATTCACTGCAATAAAATGTTCATTATATGCCGCAATTGTTTCTCGCGCCTTCTCTGCCGTGTCGATTCCTTCCTCTGCCCAAGTCAGGGCCACCGCTTCAATATAGGAGGCATTTTTCTTACCCTTAGAGACACAATACTCATATAGATAAGTAATCAGCTCATAGGAAAAGTTTAATTCCTCGTGCAGGTATAAGATAAGCTGGGTATCCATAGGTTTCAATGGACGCTCCAGGTACATCTCTACTTCATACATGGCACTCTTAAAATTGTCATTATTGGTCAGCTCTGTAATCTTTTCGTTCGGGTAGCTCTGCCGAGTGGCAGGCATGGACTCTGTACTAACAGCCACTTCATCGGATTGGTATTCAACCGCTTTGATCGGGTTATTATTAGCCTTCATCTGAGTGTTAGCTTTGATCTGATTTTTATTATCCGAGTGATTCGAAGTTAAGAGATGAATCTCTGTAACCTCCTTCTGGGAATTGCAAACCAGCGTCAGCAGATTCATCTTTTCCCAGTAATTTAGAGCTCGTATAATATCTTTTTCAGTATTATCCAGATGGTCAGCAATGGAAGAGATGCTGATATCAATGCTGGCTGACTGGAGGCTGCGGAGAAGATAGAGATACACCTTAACATAAGCTCCATTGGCAGAAGGCATAAATTCGTCGATAAAGATATTTGGAATTATGGTAACATCCAAGATACCCTCTGCTTGCAATGAAATTCTACTCATTTACTCTCACCATCCCCTGTGTCGTTTTCTATAGTTATTCGATTATTTTAGATTATAACACAGTTAATTTTTTATGCAAATAGCTTATTTTATGGCATTTTGGTGAATTAGAAAAATGTGGATGTTGTGGATAGTGTGGATAGATTCTGGATTACACAATGTAAAATTATGTAAAAATAGCTGGAAATATACATGATACAAGAAGAACTTGATGAAAAAGACTATATTTGTAGAATGAAAGTTGAAGAATAGAAAATCCACAGCATTAATCACCAAAATTGTTGATAATGCTGTGGATAATGTGGATAACTACTGGCCAAGTAGTGATTCGCCTACAGTTACTATGTCTCCGGCACCCATAGTTATCAACAGGTCACCGTTTATACAATTTAGTAATAAATAATTTTCAATATCATCAAAACAGGGGAAATGGTGTACATCTTTTTCCAATGTCGAAAGTTCTTTGACCAAATCCATGGAGGAGATATCTCCAGGATTCTTTTCCCTGGCGGCATATACATCTGCAACGATTATCTTGTCGGCGAGTGACAGGGCTTCTGCGAATTCTTTCAGATGTTGTCTCAGTCGACTATAGGTATGAGGCTGGAAAACACACCATAGGGTTTTATGTGGATATGCCTTGGCTGCGCTTAAGGTTGCCATAACCTCAGTAGGATGATGAGCATAATCATCAACGATCGTAATTCCTCCTACATTTCCTTTGATCTGGAAGCGCCGTTCTGCTCCGCGAAACTTTAATAAGGATTCTTTAATCTTATCAACGGGTATCCCTACCTGAAGAGCCATACCGATGGCTGCAAGAGAATTAGAAATATTGTGTACGCCAAGGACACCAAGTTTCATATGGTCAATAAATTCTCCTCTATAATATAGATCAAATTCACCCGTATTCAGGCCATCAAAGGTTATATTATCGGCAGCATAATCATAGCTAAGGTTCGTCTTCTTGTAAGCTGGATCGGTAATTCCATAAGTAAATACTTCGCAATCAAGGCCAGCGGTGATTTCTTCAACGCGATCAATCTCACCATTAATAAATAGCTGTCCATCTTTAGGTAGCTTCTGAGCAAATCTGCGGAAGGAGCCCCGGATATCCTCTAGATCCTTAAAGTAATCGAGATGGTCTGCATCAATATTTAAGATAATACTTCGTTTCGGGTTAAATTCAAGAAAGGTATTGGTATATTCACAGGCTTCGATTATAAAATGCTCTGATTTACCGGTTCTGATATTTCCGCCGATTGCATCTAGAATACCTCCGACAGAAATGGTTGGATCCATAGCGCCCTCTAAAAATATCATGGAGAGCATGGAAGTAGTTGTGGTCTTGCCATGTGTTCCAGATACGGCCATAGAGTTACCAAAGCTTAGCATTAGCTGTCCGATTAACTCAGCTCTGCTAAGTAAGGGTATCTGCTGATCCTTTACGGCAAGTAGCTCCTCATTGTCCTCCCGAATGGCAGCCGTGTAGACGGCTACATCAATTCCTGGCTTAATGTTTGATGCCCTTTGTCCATAATATAGTTCTATTCCCATGTTAGTTAGATGATCTGTAATTTTACTTTGATGGCTGTCAGAGCCACTAATCGTATATCCGATGTTATGTAGATACTCTGCAAATCCACTCATACTAATACCGCCAATTCCGATAAAATGAATTCGGCAAGGCTTGTTAAAATCAATTTTGTACATATTACACTTCCTATTCCTGTTATTATTTGCATCGATATGCCGTTTTTATATCTGATATTATAACCTTTTTAAAGTAAATTACAACATATAAATCATCCTAGTGAATGATTCGTAGGGCTAAGAACGCTTTCAAAGTAATATATTCCAGCGAATCAATATGGATGCAAGTATATCCAAACAAAAATGTGAAAAAATGCGTAGAACAAGCCTAAAGTCTGTTAACAAGAGGAAAAATTACAAAAAACGTGAAAAGATTATCCATTATTTTGTAAAAAATATTCACATTTTTGAATTTACATGGTATAATAGTCTCAGTTGACTGCTTTTGGACGTATATAATGACATGATGAAGGGTTTTGTATTGGGATTAGTAAAAGGGAAAAGGGAGATTAACCATAGTTAAGCATAACTTTTTCGCAAACACTAACGATAAATAATGACAGAAGGGGGACCATGCCATGCAGATTACTGATGTGCGAGTACGGAAGGTGAGTAAGGAAGGCAAGATGAAGGCAGTAGTATCCATCACAATTGATAATGAGTTTGTTGTTCATGATATCAAAGTGATTGAGGGAGACAAGGGTTTATTTATTGCTATGCCTAGTAGAAAAGCCGGAGATGGTGAGTACAGAGATATCGCTCATCCGATTAATTCGGATACCAGGGATAAGATCCAGAAAATCATCCTTGAAAAGTACGAGATCGCAGCTCTAGAAGTGGATGAAGAAGTCGAGCAGTAGAGTAAAAAACAGTAATAAACAGGCGAAAGAGGCAGCAGAAGGTAGCTGCCTCTTTTGTGTGTAAGGACGCAATGTGAGCCTTGATATGACCACCTGATTTGCATTAGTCCTCAAATTGTGCTATACTAGCAAAGAACGTATAGGAAATTTAATAAAAATATTGCGCTTAATTCTTGTAATGAGAAGCGGGGAAACCAATTCATTGGGGTGAATCTATAAGAAGGGTACCCTTATCCCTAACCCGGCAGCTAACCTCGTAGGCGTTAAAGGGGAGTCGTGTTGTGCTATTTTTTTAGGACTATGGAGAACTCCATAGTATTTTTTTGCTCTTTTTTAGGCAACTACAACTTCTTGCTTTATTAAATTAATAATTGGGTAATTGCGAAACCCATAAATTGACTTATTGTATGGACGGCAAAAACATACAATTCACAAACTTTAATGTTTCGCAAGCACCTAATAATAACTTAAAGGAAGGTGTGTTTATGAAACGATTTATTTGTGTACTATTATTACTATTAACTAGTTTATCCTCCACCGTTGCGAATGCAAAAAGTCCGGATAAAGAGATAGTTTTTGCGGATGCAGGTTGGGACAGTATAAAATTTCATAATGCTGTCGCGGGTCTTATCGCGGAACGAGTCTATGGATATACATGGAGTGAGGTTCCGGGTTCTACCACGGTAATGCATGAAGGATTAATTAAGGGTGAGATTGACATCCACATGGAGGTATGGACAGATAACATAGCTACTTATGAAAAAGATCTTGCGGAAGGAAAATTTAAAGATTTAGGAGTTAATTTTGATGATAACTATCAAGGTCTTTATGTCCCAAGGTATGTGGTCGAAGGAGATGCAGAACGAGGCATAGAGCCAATTGCTCCGGATTTAAAGTATGTATGGGATTTGGAAAAATATCCAGAACTATTTCCAGATGCAGAAGTCAAGGGTAAGGGAAGACTCTATGGGGCTATTCCTGGTTGGGAAGTAGATACAATTTTGCATAATAAGTATCTGCATTATGGTTTAGATGATACCTTTGTGTATTTTAGACCTGGTTCTGATGCCGCCCTTGCATCTGCGATTACATCCGCTTATGAAAAAGGTGAGCCCATTGTAGCGTATTATTGGGAGCCTACCTGGCTTTTAGGTAAATTAGATATGGTTTTATTACAGGACGAACCTTATGATGAAGCAATTTACAAAGAGGGTAAGACGGAGCTACCTGCGGTTGAGGTAACGGTAGGAGTAAGCAATGAGTTCTATGATAAAGATCCTGGGATGGTAGAATTTTTGTCCAAATACAGAACCTCCAGTGCATTAACCTCGGAGGCTCTAGCTTATATGCAGGATACAGGTGCGAATTATAAGGAAACGGCCAAATGGTTCTTGCAGGAACATGACGAGTTTGTTGATGAATGGCTAAACGAAGAGGAAGCCGGTATTCTTAGAAATTATTTATCTGGAAATGAAGAGGACAAATCGAAGGGATGGTTATATGATATCCCCTTTCGTATACCGCTTAATGTAAATGATATTGATGATACCGTTAGAGGCATTAGTGTAAAATATGATAATTTTTTTGGAAGCTTAAGAGATGGCCTGACTAATTTAGTAAGTTTTATAAATAGCATATTAGACTTTATACCATGGTTTGTATTGCTAATTCTTGTCTTTATCGCAGGTTGGAGACTTAACGGAAGTATTGGCAAAGGAATTCAATATTCAGCGCTCTTGCTACTTGTCGGAGCCGTTGGATTATGGAGCCATATGAATGAAACCTTATCCATAGTGATTGCATCGGTTATTATTTCGCTAGTCATCGGTTTTCCGATTGGAGTATTGCTTTCAACCAGTGACCGGGCTGAGAAAATAGTTCGTCCCATATTAGATACGATGCAGACAATGCCTGTTTTTGTATATCTAATACCCGCTTTATTATTCTTTGGTCTAGGAAAAGCTCCCGCTGTTATAGCCACAATGATTTATGCAGTGGTTCCTATCATCCGCTTAACGAGTCATGGTATTAGGCAAATTGATAAAGAAATCGTTGAAGCAAGTATGGCGTTCGGATCCACGAAACTACAATCCTTAATAAAGGTACAAATCCCTCAGGCCTTACCTACAATTATGGCAGGAGTCAATCAGACACTTATGATGGCCATGAGTATGGTTGTAACAACATCCATGATTGGTGCTTCCGGTCTTGGTATGGAGGTGCTGATCGGTGTAAACCGTGTTGAAATAGGTAGAGGACTTGTATCCGGTGCTGCTGTAGTAATCATAGCAGTCATATTGGATCGAATAACTCAAGGCTTAGTTAAGAAGAGTGAGGTGAATTTTAATGTCAAACAATAATGATTCTATGTTAAGTGTAAAGCATCTATATAAAATATATGGACCTGAGAAAAACAGGGCAATTAAAATGAAGCAGGCAGGAACTGATAAAAACACGATATATAAAAAGACTGGTTCGACGATTGCGCTCTGGGACATATCCCTAGACATTAAACAGGGTGAAATATATGTGATTATTGGTCTATCAGGATCGGGAAAGTCGACCTTGGTTCGATGCTTTAATATGCTGAACAAACCAACAAAAGGCGAAATTCGATATGATGGAAATAACATTAGTAAATTTAATAAAAAAGAATTAAGCAATTATAGAAGAAATAAGATATCCATGGTATTCCAGAACTTTGGCTTAATGTCTCATAGAGATGTTATTGGAAATGTAGAGTATGGTTTAGAGGTTAAAGGGGTACCCAAGGAGGAGCGTCATAAAAAAGCGAAGGAAATGATCTCTATGGTAGGATTGGATGGGTATGACAACGAACCTATCTCAAGCTTATCCGGCGGTATGAAACAGAGAGTCGGCATTGCGCGAGCATTAGCCAATGATCCTGAAATTCTATTAATGGATGAGCCCTTCTCTGCTCTTGATCCATTAGTTCGAAAAGATATGCAGTTTGAGTTGTTACAAATCCAAAAAAAATTAGATAAGACGATTATATTTATTACCCATGATATTAATGAAGCATTTAAGTTGGGCGATAAGGTAGCGATCATGAAGGATGGCGAACTCATACAGGTGGCTACGCCCGAAGAGATGAGCTCAGATCCTGCTACCGATTATGTGAAACAGTTTATTGATAGCGCAGATAAGTCACAGGTGATTCATGTAAAGAATGTTATGTCTACACCAAATAGTATTGTAAGACTAAAGGATTCTCCAAACTATGCGGTTAACATGATGAAATCAAACAAGGTATCGTCTGCCTATGTGGTAACCGAGAAGATGAAGCTGCAGGGTATCATAACCATAGATGATGCAGTTCGTGCAAACAAGGAGAAGTTAACGATAGCGGAGGTACTAATTAAGGACATCGCTACTACAACTCCGGAGACCTTATTAAATGATATTCTATTACTTGCTGCGGAAACGAAATATCCGATTGCAGTGATTAATGATGATGAAAGTCTGAAGGGCATCGTTACCAAGGCGGATGTATTATCGTCAATTTACTAGGGAACGATATAAAAGAAATTATTAGAGAATAAGAAATATGTAGTTTTTAAAACGGGCCTTTCATTTTATTAATAGGAAGGCCTGTTTTCTATATAAAACAAGTTTTTGTGCTCAAACTTTGGTCATTTGTATTCATTTATATTAATAACCTCACTCACTTTAAGTATTCTTAAGTTGTAACGTTATCCACATTGGATTATAATACTTTTATATGCATTCCCGATGGGAATAAGATGCTAATGGACTTGATTTAAAAATAAAATTAATGATATAATACGTACTCCATAGAATTTTGATATGTTCTCTATTAATACAAAGAAACAAAATGAATAAATGGAATGAGGATTTACTATGTATATAATAATAGGATTAGGAAATCCAGGTGAGAAGTACCAGGCGACCAAACATAACATCGGCTGGGATGCTGTCACGCGAATTTCTGATGATTACAGAATTTCACTGGACTCAAAAAAACATAAGGCAATCTGTGGGACAGGATACATTGAGGGAGAGAAGGTTATTCTGGCACAGCCGTTAACTTATATGAACCTCAGTGGAGAAAGTGTCCGACAGTTAATGGATTTCTATAAGGTTTCACCCCAGGAAATCATCATTATTTATGATGATATCAGCCTAGAGGTGGGACAGCTTCGCATACGAAAAAAGGGCAGTGCTGGCGGCCATAACGGAATAAAAAGCATCATTCAGCACCTGGGTACGGATGAATTTCCTAGGATCAAGGTTGGTGTTGGGGACAAACCAAAGGAATGGGACTTGGCAGATTATGTATTGTCAAGGTTTCATAAGGAGGAGCAGCCGGCTATACGACAGGCCCTAAAAGACACCTCCGATGCCTGCAGGACGATGATTACTAGCGGTATTGATGCCGCTATGAACGTATATAACAAGAAGAAAGAAGTTCCAAAGAAAGAAGCTCCAAAGAAAGAAGCTCCAAAGAAAGACGCATTAAAGAAAGATACTTCTATAAATGATGCTTCAAAAAATGATGTTTCAATCAATAATATTTCAAAGAATGAAGTTTCAAAAAAGGAAGCTCCTGAGAAAGATGCTCCTAAGAAGGAGGAAGCCTAGTTGAAGACCTTTACAGCCCCCTTGACGGAATTGAAGGAATTTAATGATGTCAGGGATAACATAAAAACCAAATCCCTGCCGGTACAGATTACCGGTTGTATTGATTCGCAAAAATGCCATCTGATTTATGGCCTATCAGAAGAGTTCACCTTTAAGGTAATTGTTACCTACAATGACTTAAAGGCGAAGGAAATCTATGAGGATTACCGTCTGTATGATAAAGAGGTATTCCTGTATCCGGCGAAAGATATTATCTTCTACAGTGCCGATATTCATGGAAATGCTATCGTTAGGGATCGTCTTCAGATCATGCGTCGTATTTTAGAGCGTAAAAAAACGACCATTATTATGACTCTGGATGGTGGAATGGATCGGCTTCTTCCCCTCCAGATGCTGAAGGACCGGGTTATAACTGTGAATGCAGATTCGGTCATTAAGCTAAAGGAGTTTGGAAGTTCTCTGGTACATCTAGGCTATGAAAGACAGCCTCAGGTAGAGGCTCCTGGCGAATTTGCCATCCGAGGAGGAATTATCGATATCTTTCCCCTTACCGAGGAGGCACCTTACCGGATCGAGCTATGGGGGGATGAGATTGACTCCATCCGAACCTTTGATGTAAGCAGTCAGCGCTCCATTGAACAGGTGGATCATCTAGTGATCTACCCAGCAGCTGAGATTATTCCAGACGAGCAGAGGATTCGTGAAGGTCTTCATAAAATAGAAGAGGAAGAAAAGCAGTACATTAAATCTCTTAGAGACCAATTTAAGACAGAGGAAGCTGCTAGAATCCGTCATATCCTTGAAGAATTTAAAGATAATTTAGAAGCCTTTCAAGGCTCTCTGGCAATGGAAAGCTATATTAACTACTTCTATAACCAAACCATAAGCTTCTATGATTATTTTTCAAATGAGGATACCATCTTCTTCCTAGACGAACCGGGAAGACTTTCCGAAAAAGGGGAAGCAGTAGAGACGGAATTCAGAGAGAGTATGATCAGCCGTATTGAGAAGGGTTATATCCTCCCCGGTCAGATGAATGTTATCTACAGCTATAAAGAAGCAGTTGGAATCTTGGCAAGAAAAAATTCCATTCTGATTAGTACGATGGAATATAAAAATATATTGATTTCCCCAAAGAGGAAATATGACTTCACCGTTCAAGCCGCAGCTTCCTACCATAAGAGCTTTGATATCCTAGTAAAGGATCTGGAGCGATGGAAGAAGAATAATTACCGAGTGATTCTCCTCTCTGGTTCAAGAACCAGGGCCATGCGTCTCAGTGAGGACCTGAGGGATTATAACCTAAATGCCTTCTATAGTGATGATATGAATCGAGTTCTTCAGAACAGTGAGATTATGGTGGCCTACGGAAATTTACGAAGGGGCTTTGAATATCCTTTAATTAAGCTTGTTATTATCTCCGAGAGTGATATCTTTGGTACGGAGAAGAAGAAAAGACAGAAGAAAAAGTCTTCCTATGAGGGCAATAAGATACAAAGCTTCTCCGAGCTGACTCCTGGAGATTATGTGGTTCATGAAAATCATGGTCTGGGAATCTATCGGGGAATTGAAAAAATAGAAGTAGAAAAGGTCACTAAGGATTACATTAAGATTGAATATGGTGGTGGAGGCGTGTTGTATATCCTTGCAACAGGCCTTGATGTGATTCAAAAACATTCCGGCGCAGAAGGAAGAAAGCTGAAGCTAAATAAGCTCAATTCCATTGAGTGGAAGAATACGAAGGCGAGGGTCCGGGGAGCGGTAAAAGAGGTTGCCCGGGAACTGGTAGAGCTTTATGCCAAACGACAAGAGAAGCAGGGCTTCCAGTATAGTTCGGATACGGTATGGCAGAAGGAATTTGAAGAATCCTTTCCCTACGAAGAAACCTATGATCAACTTCTAGCGATCGAGGCTACAAAAAAAGATATGGAAAGCATGAAGATTATGGACCGCCTAATCTGTGGTGATGTAGGGTATGGAAAGACAGAGATTGCCATCCGAGCTGCTTTTAAGGCTGTTGCGGATGGAAAACAGGTGGTATTTCTGGTGCCGACTACGATTTTGGCGCAGCAGCATTATAACACCCTGGTTCAGAGAATGATGGATTTTCCGATCAGTGTGGATGTCTTGTCAAGATTTCGATCGGCCGCTGAGCAGAAGAAGACCCTGGAACGTTTAAAAAAGGGCCAGCTAGATATTATCGTTGGTACCCATCGGGTACTTTCCTCTGATCTTAAATTTAAGAACCTAGGCCTTTTGATTGTGGATGAGGAGCAACGTTTTGGTGTAACCCATAAGGAGAAGATTAAGCAGCTAAAGAAGGATATCGATGTATTAACTCTGACCGCTACTCCAATTCCAAGAACGCTTCATATGAGTCTGGTTGGAATACGGGATATGAGTGTATTGGAGGAGCCACCGGTGGATCGTCTTCCGATCCAGACCTATGTCCTTGAGCACAACGATGAGATTATCCGGGAAGCCATCACGAGGGAACTAGCCCGGGGTGGCCAGGTATATTATGTCTTTAACCGGGTGCAAGGAATTGATGAGATAACGAATTCCATTGCCAAGCTGGTACCGGAAGCAAATGTATCCTTTGCTCATGGCCAGATGAATGAACGAACCTTGGAGAAAATTATGTTTGACTTTATCTCCGGCGAAATTGATGTGCTAATTTCCACAACGATCATAGAGACAGGATTGGATATCTCCAATGTAAATACTATAATTATAGATGATGCGGATCGACTGGGACTAAGCCAGTTGTACCAGCTACGAGGTCGAGTAGGCCGGTCCAACCGTACGGCCTATGCTTTTCTGATGTACAAGAGAGACAAGATGTTAAAGGAAGTAGCGGAGAAACGTCTTCATGCCATCAAGGAGTTTACGGAGCTGGGCTCCGGCTTTAAGATTGCCATGCGAGATTTAGAGATCCGCGGCGCCGGTAATCTTCTTGGAGCAGAACAGAGTGGACATATGGAGGCAGTTGGTTATGATCTGTACTGTAAGATGCTTAATGAGGCGGTTAAGGCGACAAAGGGTGGAATAACTGAGGAAGAAACCTTTGAAACTACCGTAGATATGGATATGGATGCTTATATCCCTGCCTCCTATATAAAGAATGAGATACAAAAGCTGGAGATCTATAAGAGGATCGCGGATATAGAAAATGAAGAGGAATTGATGGATATGCAAGAAGAGCTATTGGATCGTTTTGGAGATTTGCCTAGTGCGGTAAATAACCTCCTAAACATCTCCCTGATCAAATCCGTCTGCAACAGTATCTACATCAATGGCCTTGTTCATAAGGAAAATACAATAAAGCTAATGATGTATCCAAAAGCCAAGCTGGCTGTGAATAGGATACCGGAGCTGATTGAAAAGCATCGGGGTAATTTGAAGTTCCTACCTCAATCAAATCCTTATTTTGCCTACCAGCTTCCAAAGAATATAAAAGGAAAAACCGATCACATCTCTGTCTTTGAGAATATAAAGAAACTGCTGGAAGATTTTAAGTTGCTTATGCAGGAAGAAGAGAAAGTAGATTAAGGATTTGACCGATTTAATCTTGACAATAGAAAACAGCTTAACTACAATTAGGCTAAACCTTGAATCGAGATAGATTCTCGAATCTCATTAGAAGCTGCTCATAGGGTCGATCCTTGATTAGACTCTCGTATAAATATGCATAAGGGGTGCCTACCATGATTGATAATAGATTGAGATATCGTTATAAAGCAATAATAAAGCTAATGTTGGCTCTATTAATAGTTATGCCGTTGCTAAACGGCTGTAGTCTTGGAAAAGAGCGTTATGAGCTGTCGGAGTATAGCGGGAGCTCGATTAAAACCTTTCAGAGGCGTACTGGTGAAAAACTGGTTGAGATAAGCAATGGCGTATATTATTTGGTGAATAAGCTACAGCTAATGGAACAAAACGGAGTGATTAATTCCATGACTCTTCTAAAGGGAGCGGAGAAATTCTCTTTATATGGTATCAAGATTGGAACGTTGAAAGAGGAGGCCGAGACGAAATTCATAGAACTCTATGGAACCGAAGTCTCCAAGGTAATCAATACAAATCAAAATTCCGCTGTTTACACCTATGAAAATAAAAATAGTGAATTATATGTTTCCTATGATATTAATGATAATACAGTCGTTGAGCTGTCTTATTATGCGAAAAAGGACGTGAAGCCGGAGGAGGTGCCGGATAAGAAGCTAGAATCTGTGAATACCGGAGAACTGATTCTAATTGTAGGCGATGTCCAGGTTTTCTATAACGAAGCAATGGTTTATTTAAAGTCAGTTCAGAATAATTATGAGTCTGGATATGGTAAGGGTATCTGGGCAGCTGACATCTTTGGAGAAGGTGAAAGCTTCGGAGATCATATAAAAGAAGAGGTTATAAAACAGATTACAGAATTAAAGGTGATTAATGAGAAGGCGAAGGAGGAGAATATCTTCCTGACAGAGGAGGAACTAGCAGAGGCAAAGGCCTATGCAAGTGAGCATTTTGAGGGAATATCCGATCCTGATATCGATCGATACCTGGTAACAAAGGAGCTTTTAGAACAGGTATATGCCGAAAATATGCTAGCTGAAAAAATGTTTGAAACCAAAACAATTAATGTGAATACGGAGGTTTCCGATCTAGATGCCAAGCAGGTTACCGTTCAGCATATTCTAATCCATAATACTAATTTTGATTCTGAGGGGAATCCGGTTCCGTTCACTGCCGAGGAAAAGGATAAGGCCTTAGAAAAAGCAGAAACCCTACTGCAGAAGGCAAAGGAAGCAGAAGATTTCTCTGAGCTAGCAGAGGCCAACTCAGAAGCCGGGCAGATTGAATATACCTTTGGCAGAGGACAGGGGCCGAAGGAATATAGTGATGCCTTTGAACAGGCTGCCTTTACGCTACAAACAGGACAGGTCAGTAATCTGGTAGCAACCGATTATGGTTGGCATATCATTTACTGTGAATCCGCCTTTAATGTGGATGCAACCAGACAGAGGAAGGAAAATATTATAGAAGAGCGACGAACCCGGATGTTCGCTGATCTCTATACCGAATGGTCAGCAGACTTTGATGTGGTTGTTAATAGCGAGGCTTGGGATTCTGTTTCTTTTGAGGATTAGGCAGGTGGGAATAGAGTCTTTCTACCCCATAGACCACTAGATAAGAGGTGGCTAATCCAAGGAGGATACCTCCCAGCACATCGGTGGGATAGTGTACAAAGAGATATAGCCGTGAGAAGGCAATCATGGCGGCCAGAGTTAAGCTTGCACTACCCACGCGAGGATTATAGTGATAGATTGTGGCAGCAGCTGCAAAGCCCACGGTGGTATGACCTGAGGGGAAGGACGGAGTGGACATTCGAGGTATCAGAAGTGGTATGTCCGAAAACTTAACATTTGGTCTTATTCTACTGAACAAAGGCTTAAATACTTCATCACTTAGAACCATAGCCAGAGCGATGGCACAGAGGAAAGGAATACCGATTTTCTGACTGCGTTTCTGACACAACAATAAAAAAGCAACGAGAATCCATAAAAACCCTGCATTGCCCAGGCTGGTTATAAAAACCATAAGCCGGTCCAATATAGGGTTTTTCATATACTCCTGGATAAAAAACAAGATACCTTCATCGAGTTGTTGAATTATTTCTAGCATCGTTAAACTCCCCCAGGGTTTGTTATATTATATTGTATATTATATCGGTAATAAAAAGTACTTACAAATATGTGAATGGTTGTAATAGCAAAACAATTGTAAGGAATGTTATTCCCATTTCAAATGAAAACAGGAGGTTGCTTGATTCACCCAGTGTTGGAAATACACCGGGTTGAACAAAACAACCTCCTGTTCTTAATCAATTACCTTACAGGATTTATGTTTATGCGTAATACAAATTCTCGGAAGGATAGATAGGGTCACACGTTATATCGATACCTAATTTTTTAAGAATCTGTTCATCGTTCTTGTTTAGCATAGCAGTACAATGAGCTTGCACTCCCTTTAGCATGGAAAGCTTATCGTAAGCCAACTGTGCAGTGGGGTTGGTCACAGCGCAGATGCTTAAGGCAATCAGGATTTCATTGGCATTAAGATGAGTTATCTTACTGTTTAAATCCTTCTCCTTAAGATTACGGATGGTATTTAGAATCAATGGAGACAGAAGATAGATCTCATCAGCGATTCCAGCCAAGTGCTTAATGGCATTTAGGATGGCAGCAGAGCAGCAGTCCATTGTTTCAGAGCTTTTGCCGGTGATGATCTTACCATCATTTAGTTCCAGGGCAATGACAGTGATTGCTTCGTTGTCCGTACAGCGTTCCTTTAGCTTTGCGGCGTATCCCCTTGCAGGAAGTACACTGACACGATCCTCCTGCTTCAACTGAACCTCCTCCATAATCACCTTCATGCGATTTAGGGAGTCCTCGTCCAAAAGGCCTTTCTTAAAATCACATAGGGTTAGGAAATAACGGCGGATGATTTCCTGCTTAGAGGCTTCACATACGATGTCATCATCTGTAATTACAAAGCCAGCACGGTTTACGCCCATATCCGTAGGAGACTGATATATGGACTCCTTACCTGTAATCTTCTCTATAATTCGTTTGATTACAGGAAACATTTCTAAATCACGGTTGTAATTAACGGTAACCTGGTTATATCGTTCGAAATGGAAATTATCAATCATGTTGACATCCTTTAGATCAATGGTGGCTGCTTCATAAGCAATGTTAACGGGATGTTTTAACGGAAGATTCCAGATCGGGAAGGTCTCAAATTTAGAGTAACCACCAGAACGCCCCATCTTGTGCTCATGATAAAGCTGGTTCAAACAAGTGGCTAGCTTTCCGCTGTTAGCACCGGGAGCGGTTACTACAACAATCGGTTTGGTAGTAGGAATATAAGGATTAATTCCATAACCATTTTCGCTAACAATAGTCTCAACGTCAGCCGGATATCCCGGAATGTTAATATGCTTATAGACTTTAATATTTCTACGCTCCAA
Source organism: uncultured Herbinix sp. (assembly GCA_964391115.1). Taxonomy (GTDB): domain Bacteria; phylum Bacillota; class Clostridia; order Lachnospirales; family Lachnospiraceae; genus Mobilitalea. The sequence goes on from CAYMLE010000016.1 coordinate 24,221, forward strand.
CTTTTTGATAAATACGGTTGTAGCAGGCTGTTTGTCATAACGGGTAATAACGACACTGTTAACCTCAAGTCCATAGCTTCTAAAGTCGTCTATTAGTCGTAAAACCTCCATATCATAGGTAATACCAAAATCCCCACGGATTTTATTTCGCTCTATATCCTCTGCATATACGCAGATAATAATTTCGGCCTGATCCTTTAGTTTTTGAAGAAGTTTTATCTTAGCATCTTCGTCAAATCCTGGCAGAACTCTCTTCGCATGCTTATCGCCAATCAGTTTTCCCCCAAATTCCAGATAGAGTTTGTCGTAATTATTGACACGCTCCAGAATGTATTTTGACTGTTCGTCGATATATTTCTGGGGATCAAAACCGGTTTTCATATGGTATCCTCCTTAGATTATTTAAGTATGTTATCGGCATCTTTGAATTGATTGCTTATATTTCCATATAATTCTTCTTGGCAGTTATAGATATGAAACACCTACCATTTAATAAATTAACGTAATATTTACACACTATTACTATCATAAACAAATTTGATAAAAAGTCAAATGTTTTTACCCCTTTGGTAGTTAGAAAATATGAGATAAATAATAACATTTTCAATAGTTTTTACTAAGAGGACGTGGTTTGGAAATAACCCATGATAGAATATTAGATAGAGTTAAGTAGAAAAGGAGTTTCATTAGTAAAACTCATAGAAATTTTTATAATTAATGCTAGACCTTATGATAGACTTGTGCGATGCTAAAATAGAATATCGATAGGAAGTCACGATATAGCAGATTTAAAGTTATAAAATAAAACGTGTTTGTTAAAATAACGAGTTTGTTAAAATAAATCATAGAAACGGAAGCGAGGGATTCTCATGTGTGGTAGATATAATTTTACAGTAGAGCAAAGTGATGAAATCAGGGCAATTCTTAAGAAGCTAAATGCGAAGATTCAAGGGAAGGAGGCTAAGGTAGGAGAAATATTTCCGACCAACCTGGCTCCGATTCTGCTGGAGGAGAGTCATAGGGTAGAACCAAGCTTAAGTAGCTGGGGCTTTCCAAAATATCAGCAGAAGGGTGTCATTATCAATGCCCGGTCTGAAACAGCGTTTGAGAAGAGAACCTTTCGTGATAGTTTAGTTAATCGCCGTTGCATCATCCCCTCCACCGGTTTTTATGAATGGGATAGTGAGAAGCAAAAGTTCCAATTTCGTTTGGAGGGTACTAATGCTCTATATATGGCTGGTTTGTATAGCTATTATGGGGATGAGATGAGATTCGTAATATTAACGACAGAGGCAAATGAATCGATCAAGGAGGTTCACAACCGAATGCCTCTGGTAATACCGAGGAATGAGATTGACACCTGGATTCTAGATAATACGGCAACCAATGAGCTTCTTCACCGGGTGCCGCCGATGCTCGTCAGAGAAGCGGTATAACGTTAGATGAATGTGATTAAGGGGTATTAAATTAATTTCGATCAAAGAAGAAAAAACCTAAGAAGAGTGAAGTGGATTATAACCTCCCAATATTAGGAGAAATTATATAAAATCCATAAAACTCAAAACTTTAATGTTTCTTAATGATAAAATCTACAAAACTCAAAACTTTAATGTCAAAATTCAAAACTTTAATGTTTCTCAACATTTTTATGTAGAAGAATGCTAAAATTATCATCTTTACACCGAACAGATGTTCTGATATAATGACATCATGAGGTGAACATATGTATGGATAAAATTATATTTCATATTGATGTTAATTCGGCTTTCCTTAGCTGGGAAGCCGTTTATCGACTTCACATTCTTGGAGAAAAGAGGGATCTTCGGGAGATTCCCTCGGCAGTAGGCGGAGATGTGAAGAAGAGACATGGCATTATCCTGGCCAAATCCACACCAGCGAAGAGATATGGAGTGCGGACAGGAGATACCATCAGTGAGGCTAAGAATCTCTGTCCAAATCTTGTTCTGGTACCGCCACACTATGATTTGTATGAAACCAGCTCCAAAGCCTTTATGGAAATTCTAAGGGAATTTTCGCCCTGTGTGGAACAGTATTCTGTGGATGAAGCGTACTGTGACATGACCGGAACGGTAGAACTCTATGGCTCTGCGGTGGTAGCTGCAAATCTGATGAAGGATAAGATATGCAATGAACTGGGCTTTACGGTAAATGTCGGAATCTCCAGCAACAAGCTATTAGCAAAGATGGCTTCGGATTTTAAGAAACCGAATAGAGTTCACACCTTATTTCCGGAAGAAATAGAGAAGAAGCTTTGGAAACTCCCTGTTCAGGAACTGTTCTATGTGGGGCATGCTACGAAGAGGAAGCTGAATGCCTTGGGAATCAATACCATAGGGGAACTTGCTAGGACGGATCTGGATATCCTGCGAGCACATTTTAAAAAATACGGTGAGGTGATCTATGCCTTTGCCAATGGAATCGATGTATCCATGGTTTCTAATGAAGTGCCAGCGAATAAGGGCTACGGCAATTCTACTACCATTGCCTTTGATGTGGATAAAGCAGGAGTGGCCAAGATGATACTGCTCTCCCTGTCAGAGACAGTCAGTGCTAGATTAAGGGCAGATACAGTGAAGGCCACCGTGGTAGCGGTCAGCATCGTTGATTATGACTTTCATCATGCCTCCCACCAGATGACCCTATTTTCTGCCACCAATACGACCAATGAAATTCACCGGGCTGCCTGCCGGTTATTTGATGAACTATGGGATGGGACACCGATCCGGCATCTGGGGGTTCATACCAGCAAGGTCGTTAGTGGGAATACGGTAAGACAATTGAATCTTTTTGATATGAACCGTTATGAAAAACTTGAAAAGATGGATAAGGTGGTAGATTTAGTGAGAGAACGGTATGGGGATGACTCGATTAAAAGAGCTATTTTCCTGAGTAATCAGATCTATCATATGGCGGGTGGAATTTCCCCAGAGAAACGAAGACCAAATTATAAAGAAGGGATTAGAGAATGAATCATATGCCTGTGGATGTAGTAGCCACTTTTAATGTGCAGGGTAATATTAAACCAAATTATATCCGGCTGGAGGATGAATCCCATACCCTGCATACCTATAAGATCGAACAAATACTATACAGTAAAGAAGAGAAGTACGCAGGGGTTCCTATTTTAATGTTCTGTTGCAATATCCTTCAAAAGGACTGTATGCAGATCATTCATATTAAATATCATATTAAGACCCATCAGTGGGTTTTGGTAAATGAGGGGTAAGAGCTCCTTATATTATAGATCAAGTAGCTTCGATTACTTTGTTTTTAATTCTGGTTTCGCAGTCCTTCATTCGCTTTGTTCCGGCTATATAATATTCTTTATCAAGTTCAAAGCCTAGAAAACGTCGTCCCAGTTCTCTGGCTGCTACTCCAGTGGAGGCCACACCCATGAAGGGATCGAGGACAATATCATCTTCATGGCTGGCCAACTTTATGATATGCTTCATTACGCTGATTGGTTTCTGAGTCGGATGCTTTGGAGATTTCAGACGTTCTCCTCCGAGGCAGATGGGGCGTTCGATAAAATTATGCATCTCATTCTGTCTGGAGAAATTCCAGGTATGCCCACGATTCCACATGCAGACAATCAACTCACAGCTATTTAAAAAGGAGGTTTTACGGATGCTTGGGACCGGATTCGTCTTATGCCACACCATGAACTGAAAGGTATCAAACTCCGGATCAAATACCTCATGCCATCGACCAATCATGTTATAGCTGGTAAAGATAAAGATATTCCCGGAGGGCGTAAGAATTCGCTTGAACTCCGTTAAGAAATCAATCGGTGCAAGCTCCTTTAAGTCCCATTTGGCTACATCATTATTAATCTCGCTCCGCCAATCAAATTTCATATTTCCAGTGGAGTATTTGGCTAGGTTATAAGGGGGGTCACAAAGGATAAGGTCGATGCTTCGATCTGGAATGTTCTTCAGTAATTCCATGCAATCGCCCTGGATTAGCTGATAGGCTGCAATTGATTTAACATCAATCAAAACAAAGACCTCCTTTCATAATCACATACTCAGTAGTTATTGTGAAACTCATAAATATCAGATATTGTATGAACATCAAATACTTGTTCTGGAGCGGAAGTTAAGCGAAATGACTGTGTGGAGCAATGTATCTTCTATGCACTTGGAATAGTATTTGGTGTTCATGCAATAGCGCAAAATTAAATGTTTCGTATTTCCCATCATAAAATTGGTTATATTTGGATTATAGTACAAATTACAATAAATGGCAATTGGAGTATTTTCTTTTATGCAATTAGAAAACCCCTGTCGCTTACCCGACAGGGGTTTTCTAGAGCAATCTATAGTAAAAAGTGTTAGGCAAAGATAAGATTGTTAAAAGATTGACAATTAAAAAGAGGAAGATTTCCGGTAAATGCAAACTAATAGTACTATTGTATCACATTATATTGAAATAGGGTATTATATTTAAAAAATTAGTTATGCAGATATAAAAAGAGCTGTATCTATGGTTGATGTATGACATAAATGTCACAACCATTGAAAACAGCTCTGGAGGAAGTAGATTTTGATTTATATTCTTGCTTATGTTATTTGAGAGGAAGAAGGAATACGGGAGATTACAAATATTTGTGTTCCAATGTCTCCAAAAGGGTTTTGTAATGATCTTGAGTACCCAGATCAGTAGCGGCCTTTTCAAAATCAACCGTTTCTCGGTTTACATCATCTAGAATGTCAGAAGAAAGCTGCCTTCTAGCAAAGGTGTATACAACGGCATCTTCTTTATCAATATGCCGTTTTAAATGATTTGCATAGCCTACAGCGTTAGCAATAATGTCAAGTTGGCTTTCTTCATCGCCTTTCTGGACTCGGTCTAAAGCTGCGACAAGCTCCTGAATATATAGTCTGCCCATATCATGTTCGACTAGCATACCATGGGTAATCAGCTTGTTGCCAAGGGCACCCAAATGCTCTACCATTTTATTAAATAAAAACTTTTCTTCCTTGCCATGGTGATGAACATCGGCATAGTTGCGAATAAAATCGATCATTTGATTAAAATCTTCATAATTGATGGGGGCACCTTTCATCACCTTGAAGCTGGCCTTACGAACGACAGTAAGCATCCTCAGAATATATTGGTGTTCCTCCATCATCAGGTTAATACTATCCATGGAAATCCTCCTTAAGAGTTAATATTTTTTGCGTGGACCTAGTGTTTCTCGTAGGAATTAATCTACGGTGTTGTGGATTTATGTTATTTAAGCAGCGGTACGGATGCTATAGGTTGTCGGATCGATTTTTAGGAAGTCAAAGCCACATTCCTTAGCCAAACCTTCCAACCATGCCTCTCTTAGCTCATAGTAGACATTGATATCTCCACCAACCTCATCCCAGTATTTATGATGAACACATAGATTGCGTTTCCATATAATCTGGTTCTCATTCTTATCAGCGATACTATTCGCGTGATCGCAGGGCATACCGTCTAGTAGGTTGTCGCTAATAATCTTATACATTCCAGCAGAGTCTGGATGTGTCTCTGCCAGGCTCTTACCAAGATCACTGCCCTTCGTTGAGAGAAGCTCTTTAAGTTGGGATAGAAGAGTTGGATTCTGATCCAGCAGGAGCTTAACAGAATAAGCATACTTATATTCCACCTGCGATACTCGATCTTGAAGCCATCCATGAATATTGCCATGATCAATCATTTCTTCTAAAGGTTTATTTTCAAAGCTACCATACTTGTCATCACATTCCTTTTGTAAGGATAAACCGTAATTGATGCCAAGGGTATAGATATCGTCGACAATTGATTGCTGAAGTTGAATTTTATTATATAA
>CAYMLE010000017.1:0-8925 GCA_964391115.1 uncultured Herbinix sp.
AAGACCAAGTATTTTACCTATCTCAGAATGTAGATATTCCACATTATATCCATAGCCCTGTTGTCCAAAACCACCAAAATTGTTTAAATCCTGTCTAATCTGAGACGCAGTGACCTTCATCTTTTCACTTAATTCCTTAGAGGAGATCCTAACAACGTCTTTCTCTAGTAAATCTCCCAAATAGCGGTAATACCTTGGTAAACGGTTGATAACAGCTTTTGATATCTCTTTCTTATACACTGGTTTACCTCCTTGTAAACATTAATAAACTTTATATCTATTATATTGGTTTGTTAATAATAAGTCAATTAATCTTTCAATACTTACAGTTTCCTTTTTACCATTCAAACCCCTACCAAATTACATGATATTTTCACCCTAGCTATCCGCGTTAACCTCTCCTACTTTGTTGCATTACATGGGGATACATAAGGGTACTTAAGTCCTTCGTTGGGACATCATCACGGAATGTTTGCTATCTTTCTTTACTTGATTGATTGCTTATGATAAAATATGCGTTAGGGTTTTGACTAACAAACAAGTATCCGATAGAGGTGTGAACTTAGGGTTTTTCACAAGGGGATTTATTATTCAAATCCGATGAAAATATAGTGTTAATTCACAGATCTATAGTTTTTGGCAGAATGGAGATTATTATGATTTTAGCTTGCAATAATATAAGTAAGATGTTTGGTACCAACGAAATATTAAAAAATGTTTCCTTTCATATTAATGATCGAGAGAAAGTTGCGATTGTAGGAATTAATGGGGCTGGGAAATCAACTTTGCTTAAGATTATTATGGGCGAATTACATGCAGAGGAAGGAGATGTAATCTTATCGAAGGGCAGTACCATCGGCTACCTGGCTCAGCATCAGAATCTGTCCTCGAATAACTCCATCTATGAGGAAATGCTTACTGTGAAGCAAGATATCATAGATCTGGATCAAAAGATTCGCTCTCTGGAACTTGAAATGAAACATCACGAAGGCTCTACCCTTGAGCAACTCTTGAATCAATATACCCGTTTAACACATGAATTTGAGGCAAAAAATGGATATGCCTATCAAAGTGAAGTTACTGGGATATTAAAAGGTCTTGGGTTCCTGGAGGAGGAGTTTGATAAGAAGCTGAATACCCTCTCCGGCGGACAGAAGACCCGTATCGCTTTGGGTAAACTTCTACTTTCTAAGCCTGACTTAATTCTTCTTGATGAACCGACAAACCACCTAGATCTCCTCTCTATCGCTTGGCTAGAAACCTTCCTAATTAACTATAATGGGGCTGTGATCGTTGTAGCCCATGACCGATATTTTCTCGATAAAGTTGTAACCAAGGTGATTGAAGTAGATCATTCCAAAGCGCAGTCCTATGAGGGAAACTATACTATATATGTTGAAAAAAAGGCTATGCTGCAAAATGCCCTACGAAAGCAATATCAAAACCAACAGAAGGAAATCAAACATCAGGAGGAGGTTATCACAAAGCTTCGCTCCTTTAATCGTGAGAAATCCATCCGAAGAGCAGAGAGTCGGGAGAAGATGCTCGATAAAATCGAACGGGTTGACAAGCCAACAGAGGATTCCCAAATCCATTTTTCCCTAGAGCCTAGGATTGTCAGCGGTAACGATGTTCTGACCATATCCGGCTTATCAAAGTCATATGGGGACCTGCAGTTGTTCTCTGATCTTAGTTTTGAGATTAAACGGGGAGAAAAGGTAGCAATTATCGGCAACAACGGAACCGGTAAAACAACCATTTTGAAGATTATCAACGAACAGGTGGCGGCCGATGGCGGTGAAGTCCGACTAGGTACCAAGGTTCATATTGGCTATTACGATCAGGAGCATCAGGTCCTAAATCCAGAAAAAACGTTGTTTGATGAACTACAGGATGAATACCCTTACTTAGATAACACTGCAATCCGTAATATCCTGGCTGCCTTCCTATTTACAGAGGATGATGTATTCAAGCGAATCAAGGATATCAGCGGTGGTGAACGGGGCAGAGTATCGCTTGCCAAGCTTATGCTTTCCGAAGCAAACCTCTTAATCCTAGATGAACCAACCAACCATTTGGATATCACCTCTAAGGAGATCCTAGAGAATGCCCTGAACAATTATAGCGGAACCGTACTCTACGTATCCCATGATCGTTACTTTATTAATAAAACTGCAACTCGAATTCTGGATCTCACCGAGCAGACCCTGTTAAACTATATCGGGAACTATGATTATTATCTGGAGAAAAAACCTGAGGTTGAGGCTGCTTATCTAGGGAAGGTTACGGCTGCAGCTCCTGAGTCCCTGAGTACCCGCCCTGGCGCTTTACCCTTTTCTACGCAGAACTCGAACGGTAAGAGCAATCCTAGCTCCTCGAATTACGAAGCACCGACCGAACCGATCAGTGATACGAAGCTTAGCTGGCAGCAACAGAAAGAGGAACAGGCCAGACTTCGCAAGAGAAAAAATGATCTAAATAAGGCAGAAGAAGAGATTGAACAGCTGGAAGCCCGTAATGAGGAGATCGACAATCTCTTGACCCAAGAAGCGGTATTTTCCAATGTACAGAAGTTAATCGAGTTAAATAATGAGAAAAAAACAATTGAGGTAAGACTGGAAGAACTACTGGTGCTCTGGGAAGAGCTAGCGGCAGAGGAATAATCAGTGGACCGATTGTAAAGATAGGAAAACGAGAATAAAAGCAATATTAAAACAGACAGACCCCCCATGAGTGATATCATCCTCCTATCGCAGTTTTGGTTATTTACCATGTCTACTATAGGTGGAGCATATCAGAGTAAATCATAGGCGGTCTGTTTGTTTTTAGCTGTGTCGATCATTCTTATCCTTGTCATGAAATAAGGTACTCTTTATATCCTACTTCATTACTGCATCCACCATCGTTTTGTATGCTGATGCAATGACTGTTTCAACCGTGCCAATTGTAATATATTGAAATCCCTGTTCTATACGCATTTTAGCTTGCTGTGCTGTTCCTACATATATGCCAGGTATTTTCCCAGCCTTTTTTGTCTTTTCAAGAATACCATTTGTGATCTCAATCATCTTCGGATGGTCAAATTGTTGCGGAATATGTAATGATTGAGACATATCAAACGGTCCTAAAAAGATGACATCAATTTCTGGTATCGACAGTATTTCATCCAGATTGTTGTAACTTTCCTCTGTTTCACAGTGAACTATCACAAGCGTCTGGTTATTTGCCTCCTCATATCCCTTTAAGATATCAACCATCCCATAGTCGATCGCCCGGGGGATAGCACCACCACGCTTTCCAATCGGATGATACTTGGAGGAGGACACGATATCGAGGGCATCGTTCTTACAATTTACCTGTGGCACCTGTATTCCATGGGCTCCAACATCAAGTGCTCGAAGAATATTCGTCTCACTGTTATAAGTGACCCTTGTAATCGGTGTAATTCCTCTTAATTCTGCAGCTCTGATCAGATTAGTGGTGGATTCCACAGAATATGGACCATGTTCACAATCAATTACTACAAAATCCAAGCCACTCATCCCAATAATCTCAACGATTTCCGGGGTTGAATAGGAAGCAAAGGTTCCAATTACTGCTTCACCCTGACTTAATTTTGTCTTTAATTTGTTATGAAACATACACTTCCTCCTTCTTTAGAACTCGATGTAGCGGATACCATCTGGATCGATCTGATCTAGCATCTCTAGCTCTTCCTTAGTGGGCAACGGCTCTGCCAACAGTTTGTGTTCCTCATACCGCAGCTGGAATCCCGTCATCTTCTCAACCTCTTCTAGACTGGTTTCTCCTAGTAATCGATCAAGATATAACCCTTCTTCATCTTTTCCAAAGATACATAGTGGCGTAAACACTTTATAAACATTCCCTTGTGTTGTCACAAAATCAACTGCCTCCACCATTGATCTTTTATCATGTTTTGATCGCCATATAAATGCACGTTTTACATTTGGCACAAGAACTGCACTTCCCGCCCCTCCTGGTAATCGAACCTTAGGCTTATCGTATTCGCCTATCACACTGGAATTTAGTCTTCCTTTCACATCGATCTGTACACCACTTAGAAAAGCCACATCTAACTCTCCTCTAGCACCCAAATCAAAGATATCAGATAAATCAAATTCACCCTCCGTTTGATAGGTTAACTCCGGGCCATCGGTTGATTTCGATAACTTTTGTGGTAACACATTTACTCCACCAGTAATGTTTAAGTAAGTTAAATCCTTGACATAAAGGCTCTTCGCTAATAAGATTGCAACCATAGGTAATGGAGATGCTACTCCATGAAATACCTTATCCTCATTCCTTAATCTTCTTGCAATGGCTACAGCCATCAAATCTGCTACATGATAATGCATGGTATAGCCTCCTTTAATATTTTACTAGATAAGCATCCAGCTCATCCTTGGATTTTAAAAGCTTAAATTCATTCAACATTTCTCGATTGATATCATATACACCTGCACAGGAACCAGGGATTGCTCCCTTCGGAAGCTCAACTACTGCATCAACTAAGAAGCCTGGAATTGCTGTCATTTCCCCATGGGCTCTTATCTCATCGTTGGAGATGATTTTTTCTGTTGTAATGATTACTTTTTTTGAAGCCTTGGCAAATAGTAAATCCTCATATACCGGTCCATATATTCTTGCATTACCATTACAGTCTGCTTCATGAACATGAATAACTGCCACATCCGGAGTAATTGCCCTTACAACAGGCACTTCCTCCCCAGTAAAGGGGTCTTTTACCATCTGAAAGTACTCTCTGCTATGAAGATCACTTCCTGTCAAACCACGAAATGGCATAAACGGCACTCCTTGCACCGAAGCCCGAACAGCAGAGATTACAGTATAGCAGGCATGTTCATCCGCTCTTACCTTTCCACCCTCTACTGACCTACGGTAATTACTACACAATCCATACTCCGTTTCGTAGCTAATAAACCCAGCTGAAACACTTTTTGCAATCTCTCCAAGGCACATTACATCAACATCATGCGCTCCAGCGGTTTTCACTACCTGTAACTCTTTTTTCTTAGCCCTAATTAACTCGTATACAAATTTATGTGGTGCACGATGAAGAACGTTACCGCCTAATGCGATTACGTCTCCATCCTTTACCATAGTAATTGCTTGTGAAAGACTAACCATTTTATTCATAGTATTTTGTCTCCTATTATTTGATTCTACCTGCTGCTATCTGAACTGCATCCCAAACATAAGCATATGGTGGAGCATACAACAAATCAAGATTCTGTATCTCATCTGCCGTATAACCAGCATCGATTATTATAGCAAACATATCCGCTCTTAGAGCTGCTCCTTTTCGGCCGGCAAGCTGTGCACCAAGAATTGTCTTCTTCTCTTTGTCATATATTAGCTTAATCGAGATTTGAACATTTCCTGGATAATAAGGTGCATGGGCTGGTGCCTTCACAAATACAGTACCATAGTTTAAATTAGCCTGCTTTGCTTCCTGCTCACTGACGCCAGTTCTACCCACTTCAAGATTGATGATTTTAATTGCTGCAGTACCAAGGGCTCCTGGAAAGCTTTTGTTTGCACCTAGAATATTTTCACCAATCAACTTGCCCTGTTTGTTGGCATAGGTTCCAAGCGGAATATAACGATTGCACTTTAAGAGCTTATGGTATACAACTGCACAATCACCACCTGCATAGACATCTGGTATATTCGTTTCCATTCGGTCGTTGATGATAATGGCACCTCGATCTAACTCAATACCACTACCTTCTAGGAATTTCGTATTGGGTCTTACTCCAGTCGCAAGAATGAGAGCATCCGCTTCGTAGGTGCCATTGGTTGTCTCCACAGATACAACCTTTCCATTATTGGCATTAACCTTAATGATCTTTTCACCTAATTTCACGGCAATGTTATTATCAATTAGCTCCTGATGAATCAATTGTCCGATCTCATCATCCACAGAAGCAAGTAGTTTCTCTTGTAATTCGATTAATGTCACTTCTTTTTGTAATTCATGACAAGCTTCCACCATTTCAAGACCGATAAAACCAGCTCCCGCAACAACAACCTTTTTCACAGAAGACTGCGTAAGATAACGCTTGATGTTCTCACCATCTTCTATTGTTTTTACTGTAAATGCATTCGATAATCCATTCACCAATCCCTCAATCGGAGGAACGATAGGACTTGCACCGGTGGAAATAACTAGCTTGTCATACTTATCTGTAAATTTATCACCTGTTACCAAATTAGCTACTTCGACTTGTTTTAGCTTTGTATCTACTGCTATAACCTCGTGCAACAGCTTTACGTCAATATTCTGTTTATCAATAAAATCCTGTGCTTTCCTAATTCGTAGTAGATCAACATCATCATTCGCGCCTGAGATATAATATGGTAGGCCACAGGCTCCATAAGATGTTTCCATTCCTCTTTCATAAACTGTAATCTCGGCTGCTTCATCACCTCTACGTATTTTTGAAGCTGCTGACATTCCAGCTGCAACACCGCCTATAACGATTACCTTCATTCTTATCACCCTTTTCCATTTCTTAATATATGAACTCTGTTATAATGTGAACTCTAGTATCATGGGTTTTAGATATTGTTAATTTTAGTACATGGGTTTTAGATATTGTAAAATCTAATATTATGGGGTTTTGATATTGATATATCTAGTTTTATGGGTTTTAGATATTGTCAACTCTAGTACATGGGTTTTAGATATTGATAAATCTAGTATTACGGGGTTTAGATATTGTCTTTTTATTACGCTTCTTTCTTGTTCTTTGCAACAAGATCAAGTGCTACATTTATTATCATATCCTCTTGACCGCCAACTACCTTTCGGTTGCCCAGTTCTACAAAAATATCTCTCGGATCTAAATTGTAACGTTTAGCAACATCCAAGGTATGTAGATAGAAGCTAGAGTAAATACCGGTATAACCAAGGATTAATGTTTCATTTGTCACTTCAATTGGACGAGTCTTGATAGGAATAATGTACTTTTCACCAGTATCCATCAGCTTAAACATATCGCATCCAGTTTCAACGTCCATTTTGCCAAATACTGCCGCCAATACTTCGGTTGGTGTATTACCACAGCCAGCACCAAGACCCTGTAAGGTACCATCGATAATATCCGCTCCTGCTTCAAATGCTGCTACAGAATTACCAACTCCAAGAGCAAGGTTATTATGGCAATGTACACCGACAGGTACGGTTACAACTTCCTTAACTTTCACTACACGCTCTCTGATATCCTGCGGAGTCATAGCGCCTGAAGAATCTGCGATAAACACATAATCTACTCCATAGCCCTGCGCTATCTCGGCCTGCTTTGCCAAATCATCTGCGGATATCATATGAGACATCATAAAGAATGCTGCCGCTTCTAGTCCTAATTCTTTCGCAAGTTTTATATGCTGCATACCAACATCGAGCTCTGTACAATGTACAGCAACTCTAACAATATCAGCGCCGCATTCTGCTGCCATCTTAAGGTCCTCCATCGTACCAAGACCAGGTACTAAAAGAACGCTTAACTTCGTATTTTTCAATACAGACTTCGCTGCTTTTAACAAGGTTTCATCGGATTCTTTTCCAAATCCAAACTGTATTGTAGAACCGCCAAGGCCACCACCGTGACCAACCTCAGCTGCATAGACTCCTGCTTCTTCTAATCCCTTACATACATTTTTCACTATTTCAGCTGTATATTGATGATGTACCGCATGACTTCCATCTCTCAAAGTTGAATCATATAATTTTACTTGTCTTTTCATATTATTTATTCTCCTTCAGTATTTTCTCTGCAAACATTTCCGCCATCTTTACTGCAGATGATGTCTCCATATCTAGATTTCCTGCATAGCTAGGCAAGAAGTCTGCTGCACCATTTACGGATACTGTTATTGCGATATGACCATTTTCAATCACAGGACTCATCGTAAGCTCATAACCTGGTACATATTCTTGAATTTCTTTTACTCTCTTTTCAACTGCTACCACAACATCCTCAATCTTAAACTCACCATTTGGAATAAAGAATAATGTATTTCTCATAGCAATCTCAGGAACTGCCGGATTAAATATTGTAAATACCTTCGACCTCTTGGCGCCACCTAAGCTGGTAAGAGCCTTTGCTGTAGTACGGCAATATTCATCAATATTACTTCTAGTTCCAGGTCCAGCACTCTTACTTGCAACTGTAGTGATTACTTCTAAGTAATCTATGTCTACTACGGAGGATACCGCATTTGCAATAGGAGTAGTAGCCTGTCCACCACAAGTAATGAGGTTAACATTCATTTCATCGATACAATCCATCATATTCACAAGCGGTGTACATATCTTACCAACAGCAGCCGGTGTCAGGTCAATTGCAATAATCCCCAGCTCCTTTAGAATTGGTGCATGCACCTTTTCGTGTACCTTTGCTGTGGTTGCATCAAATACAATCTTAGCCACATCTGGGTTCTCCTGTATGTATTTAATACCTTCATGCGAGGTTTTAAAGCCCAGCTTTGCTGCCCTCTTTAAGCCCTCAGACTCAGGATCAATACCAACCATAGCTCCAAGCTCAAGATTCTTACTTCTCATAACCTTGTACATTAAATCACTACCAATATTACCTGGTCCAATAATAGCCACCTTTACCTTTTCCACGATCATTCCTCCTAATTCATATTTTTTTGTAATGTCTTCCCGCAATGCGGAAAGTCTTTTCGCAATATTTTCTAAAAATAATATGAGACTTTATTCGTCTCACTTTCATAAAAATCTTAGGATTATGCTGCTAGAAGTTTCGTTCTATTTAGAACTTTATTTAGAACTTTATTTAACACCTTGTTGAGCACCTTATTTATCTACTTTACTTATCTACTTTATTAATTCTGTCACTGCATTTACTTAAAAAT
>CAYMLE010000017.1:9025-24294 GCA_964391115.1 uncultured Herbinix sp.
TTATCTACTTTACTTATCTACTTTATTAATTCTGTCACTGCATTTACTTAAAAATGCTTACTAATCTTGTTCGCTACGCTCTTAATTGCTTCTCCAAGCTCTTCCACCTTATAATGAAATCGAACATTAGGTACTGAAATACTTACAGCAGCAATACATTTATTCTCAGAGCTGATAATAGGGGCTCCGACACAGGTTAATCCCAAATCCGATTCTTCCCGATCAACAGCATATCCAACCTCCCGTATTCCTTGCAGCTCCTGTAACAAGACATCTTTGTTTGTGATTGAATTCTCTGTCAGCTTGACCAGCTCAATATTATCAAGAAAACTAAAGGCTCTACTTTCCTTCATAAACGCTAGCATGCATTTTCCACCTGAGGTTACATGGATGAAATTCGTTTCACCTTCCTCTGGTGTTGCCGATAGTCCTCTATTTACACTGATTTTTTGAATACATAGAACTTTGTCATGATCTAATACAGATAAATGAGTCACTTCATTATAGTCATAGGATAACTCTCTCATCCAATCATAAGAAACACGCTTTAGCTCTCTTATCATATTAACCCTTAAGCCATTATTATAATTCTGAATACCAAGGCAGTACTTATTACTAACTGCATCTTGCCTAAGATATCCACAATGTTGTAGAGTGGATACTATCCTATAAGTAGTACTTATAGGATAGCCCAACATCTCAGAAATCTCTGTAATGCCTAATAAATCATGGTCTCTACCAAATAGCTCAATTATTTTGAAGCCTTTTATAATCGAATTAATATAGTTATCATTCATAAGGCATTCATCTATTCTCTAGTCTACGGATGCGCCATAGCTTGCAGATGCAACAAGCTTAGCGTATCGAGCCAAGTATCCTTCTGTTACCTTAGGTGTAGGAGGAACCCAAGATTTCCTTCTCTCTGCAAATTCTTCCTCAGAGACTTTCGCATTCATTGTTCTATTGATAATATCAATTTCTATAATATCTCCTTCATGAATCAATGCAAGTTCTCCACCTTCGGCTGCCTCCGGGGAAATATGTCCAATCGCTGCACCTCGTGTAGCGCCAGAGAAACGTCCATCGGTAATCAAGGCTACTGATGTATCTAAACCAGCACCACATATCGCTGC
Source organism: uncultured Herbinix sp. (assembly GCA_964391115.1). GTDB lineage: Bacteria > Bacillota > Clostridia > Lachnospirales > Lachnospiraceae > Mobilitalea. The sequence continues at coordinate 10,159 of CAYMLE010000017.1, forward strand.
GGTAGGGGTTAGCATTTCGCGCATTCCAGGTCCACCTTTGGGTCCTTCGTAACGCACAACTACCACATCCCCTGGCTTAATGCTTCCATTTAAGATTGCCTCTACAGCATGCTCTTCTAAATCGAATACTCTGGCTGGACCACTATGCTGAAACATTTCAGGTAAAACAGCTGATTGCTTAACTACAGATCCTTCTTTTGCGATATTTCCATATAGAATAGCGAGTCCACCCTCTGGATAAACTGCATTTTCCATCGTTTTCACTACATTTTCATCTAAGATAACACAGTCTTCAACATTCTCTGCTTGAGTTTTTCCAGTAACTGTGGGTACATTCAGGTCAACAAAATCTAACTTCGCTGTCTCTTTTACAATAACTTGTAATCCACCGGCTCTATACATATCCTCCATGTACATCGTCCCACCCGGTCTCATCTCAATTAATTTCTTAGAGCGCTTGGATAAGTCATCGAAATCATCGAGAGATAACTCAACTTTAGCAGCCTTTGCAATTGCAATCAGATGCAAGATTGTATTAGAGGAGCCACCAATTGCCATATCCACAGCAATTGCATTTAGAAATGCCTGACGGGTCATAATATCTCTTGGCTTAACATCGTTGTTGAACAGATCCATGATTACTTCACCTGTTCTACGTGCAAGCACTTTACGTGCAGCCAAATAGGCAGGAATTGTGCTGTTGAAGGGCAATGTCATTCCTAGTGCCTCTGCCATACAGTTCATAGAGTTTGCTGTACCAAGATGTCCACATGCTCCGCAACCTGGCGTTGCTGCATCTTCCATCTCGCTTAAATCCTCCAAGCTCATGGCACCTGTCGCAACCTTACCTGCTGCCTCATATAAAAAGCTACCATCAATACGTTCGCCTCTAAAGCGACCTGCATACATTGGACCACCTGCTATAATAATAGTCGGAATGTTCAACCTAGCAGCTGCAATTAACATACCAGGTGTTATCTTATCACAATTACTTATCATAACTAATGCATCAAGCTGATGACCTTCAGCCATTGCTTCAATGGAATCTGCTATAATTTCTCTACTTGCTAGCGGGTATCTCATTCCAGCATGTCCCATCGCAATACCATCACAGATTGCAATGACCGGAAACTCCATACCTACGCCACCCTTCGAAGCAACACCAATCTTTACTGCATCACAGATATCTCTTAAATGAATGTGACCTGGGTTTACCTCGTTAAAGGAGTTTACTATACCAATAAGTGGTTTTTTTAAATCCTCATCTGATAGGCCTGTTGCCTTTAGTAGCGACCGTTGAGTTGCTCTCGTTACTCCATCTTTCACCAATGAACTACGCATAATATCCTCCTTGTATATAATTAATTGGTTAATTGCAAAACTTAAACGTTTGTAGAATTGTACAAACAACAAATACTATTCCTGCTTCATATTTATGTATTGCTTCAAGGCTCATTCCGTTTCACTTCCGCACTGGAATAATATTTGTTGTTCATACAATATTTGCTATTCATCTGTTTCGCGATTACCTAAATATTTTATAAGTTACACCTACGTATTAATGATACGAAGGTGTAACTTATTAACTACAATTTATATGATCTACTTCTATTTAATTAAATCGGAATTACTAAAGCACCAACTATGGCAATTATCATGGCAATAACGGCGGTAATCGCATTTCCTAAGGTATAACTCTTTAAACCACCGGTGATTGTAAACCCAGATAAGTTTGTACTTACCCAGAAACCACTATCATTGACATGTCCACAGCTTAAGGATCCTGCTAGACACGCTATAGCCATCCATACCGGATGAATACCAACCACTGCTGATACTGATGCCATAATGGTCATTGTTGTAATCGATGCTACTGTACCAGAGCCCAATGCGATTCTGAACAGAGCTGCTATGAAGAAAGCAATTATTAATGCTAAAACAGGGGATGTTGAAATACCTGAAATCGTAGTAGCGATAACGTCTGCAAGTCCAGTTGCACTAATAATAGCACCAAAGGAACCGCCTGCACCTGTGATTAGTAAAACAATACCGGTGCTCTTTAACGCTTCCGTAGCAGAAGCATCCGTTTCTTCTTTTGTCATAACGCGATTTGCAACAACATAAGCACTTAAGACACCAAATAGAAGGGCAATTGTCTTGTTACTGATGAATGTAATAAACATTGGAACTTCATCCATTACAGCACCAGCGACCGTTCCTACTAAAATCAAAATAACAGGGAGTACAATAGGAGTTAAGGATGCAATAAAGGATGGGTACTTTTTATGTTCTACACTTTCTTTTACTTCATATGTTTGAATACCAGTTTCATCTTTTTCCTTGTTCCATAATCCTTTATCGAGAAGTAGGAAATAAATTTTCATAGCTACCAGGGCAGCAATAAAACCACCGATAATACCTACAACTACCATAATACCTAAATCAAATCCTAAGATCTCAGCAGCTGCTAATGGATTCGGAGTCGGAGGTGCAAGAGTATGAGCAGCACCAGCACCAATTATCATAGCTCCAACCGTATACTGAATTGGTTTTTTAATCTGTTTTGAAACAGCAATAGCAAGTGGTATTAAGATAACGAAGGTTACGTCATAAAATACCGGAATTGATAAGATAAATGCTGTAATACCCAATGCATACAACGAAAACTTTTCAGATGTGGCACTAATCATCGTTTTCGCAATTACTACAGCTCCACCGGAGTCTGACAATAATTGTCCTAAGATAACGCCAAATCCTACAGATAAACCTATTCCTGTCATTAGATTACCAAAACCAGAGCCGATTGTAGAAACCGTATCATTTGCGCTAAGTCCAGAAGCAAGTCCCATGAAAATACTACCCAATACTAATGCAATTGCTGGATTCAATTTTAGTTTCAAAATTGCAAATAGAATTAATCCAATCGAAATTGCAAGCCATAAAAAAATTAACATATCCATAACTTTCTCCTCCATTGTTTTTTAACAACATGACTCATTGATCTGAATTGTACAATCATTTTCTTGTGACACATATTCAAATTAATCTGTCATCTGATGTCTGTCGTCAGTTTAGCATGCTGTTGTGATTATTGTCAATAGCATTTAATAAGCATTAACTATTTTCGACATAATCAACAAAAATATTAGAATTTTATATACATTTTTACTGTTAATATTTTCTTTCCTTTGAATATCTCTAATCCTAAAAGGGGTTATCGTACTGGCGCTTTTCATAACCGCTAGTACAATAACCCCTATGTAAAACACTGCTATATTTTTAATTTTTCTTTAGCGTATGCTCACTCCAACGATAAAGATATCCCTTTATCACTTCTCTCATCTTTTCTTCATCTCGTTCAACTAGCGCATCTACTGTTGCTTTGTGGTCTTTCAGAACTTCAGTTACATATTTTTCATTCGCAACAAGTAGTGATGGCTTAAACAATTCAATCACTGCATTGCATACACATACTGCAAAGGGATTATGGGAACATTCAAATAATTTTCTGTGAAAATCTAAATCAAGTTCCATTGTTTCTTCACCCGCTGCAATCTTATCCTTCATCTCTCTGAGATTATCATACAAACCATTAATATCGTCATCATTTGCATTTTTAATCGCTAACATACTAGCAGATAATTCTATCATTTCTCTAAACTCAAGTAATTTATTCTGACTTTCATTGCTCTGTAAGATCAATTGAAATATCAATGGATTTAACATGTCCTGATTAGCACTGTCCTTAATCCTACTTCCATTACCTTTTATTATCTCAACTACTCCTATTGCTTCGAGCATCTTTACCGCTTCTCTAACACTTGATTTTCCAACACCTAAGCTTTCTCCTAATTCTATTTCAGGTGGTAAATAATCACCGGGTTTTAAATCTCCTCGAATAATAGCATCCTTTATTTTATCAACAACCATTTTAGATAATGACTGCTTAGGAACAGGAGATAGCCACTTATGTTCATTCCCCATTCTATTTATCCTTCCATGTAAAATTTACTATAGTATACCATAATAAAATCAAACATTACAAGTCCATATGCTACTACGCCTTAATCCAACAATAAATACAATTAACTAAAATCAAATCATGATTCAGGAATACAATACTTGTATCTAAATCACTCTACTGTTAGGACAATCTATGTCACTGGAACCACGAATTTTACCTTTTATAACAAAAGGCATGCTTATCTTTTTTTAGTAAAATCAAAAAGGGATAAGCATGCCTAAAACTATACGATGTTTATATTAACATAATTGAATTATAAGCCTTGTTCACCCATATTCTTAATCGTATTCATGATATGTTCATGGGCGAGAGTTTCCGCCAGATCACCATCCCGCTTTTTGATGGCATCCAGTAGAGCTGCATGCTCCTGACTTGATTTTGAAGCCCGATTCGGGCTTGCCAGAGTCATTTTACGAATTCGTTCCACATAATGATGGAAGTCGGATAATACATGGTCCAGTATCTTACTGCCAGAAGCAGCATAGATCAACTCATGAAATCGATTATCTAGTTCTACCAGCTGGTCAAAATGACTTCTTCTGGCATGGAACTCAGATAAATACAGTATCTCCTCCAGTGCTCCAATCTGCGCTTCTGTGATATGCTCGCAAGCCCATCTAGCACATAATCCTTCCAGATAGGAACGAATCATATAGATGTCGTGGATGTCCTTTAAGGTTATACCCGTTACAGACGCACCCTTATTGGGTATAATATTAACCAATCCCTCCAGCTCAAGCTGCCGTAATGCCTCTCGGACCGGAGTACGACTGACCCCCAGCTCCTGAGCCAAGGTATTTTCCTTTAATTCCTCATTTTCCTGATATACCCCTGCTAGAATATCCTCTCGGATCTTGTTAAAAACCCTAGCTCTTAAGGAGTAGGTGTCAGATATTTCTTTGCGAAGATCAAAGTCTTGCAAGGAATAACCTCCTTATTGGTTCCTAGGAACCTCAGTGACGAAATAATCACCTACATATTTTCTATGGTATTCATTAGATAATCAGCAAATTCCGCACTGCTTGCACCAGTATCTCGGCCAGTAATTACTAGCTTCTTCTCGGTAACGGTACAGATATCCAGGGCCTGATAGAGCTTATCTGCTTCCTCTGTATATCCGATATGAGCAAGAAGCATGGCACCAGCACGGATCATGCTGCAGGGATCTGCATAGATGTCACGACCCTCCTTTACCATTCTGGGTGCAGAGCCATGAATCGCTTCAAACATGGAATATTTCTTACCGATATTCGCACTGCCGGCGGTACCGACACCACCTTGAAATTCTGCAGCTTCATCGGTAATGATATCGCCATAAAGATTAGGAAGTACAACGACCTGGAAATCTTTTCTTCTCTTTTCATCGATCAGCTTGGCCGTCATAATATCGATATACCAGTCATCGGCTGTAATATCGGGATATTCCTTAGCAATCTCTCGGAAGAGGTCTAAGAATTTACCATCTGTGGTCTTAATAATATTTGCCTTGGTTACTGCTGTTACTCTGGTCTTACCATTCGCCTTGGCAAATTCAAAGGCTGCACGAATGATACGCTCTGTGCCTTGACTGGTTACCACTGTAAAATCAACTCCAAGGTCCTCCGTTACATGGATACCCTTACTACCTACTGCATAAGCACCCTCTGTGTTCTCACGATAGAAGGTCCAGTCAATCCCCTGCTCTGGAATACGAACTGGTCTAACATTAGCAAACAGATCCAGCTCTTTTCTCATGGCAACGTTGGCACTTTCTACATTTGGCCAGGGATCACCCTTTCTTGGGGTTGTGGTAGGTCCTTTCAGGATCACGTGACATTTTTTTATATCTTCAAGAACAGCCTTAGGGATCGCCGCATTTTCTTCTGCTCTTCGCTCTATGGTGAGTCCTTCAATTTCTCTAAATACAACTTTTCCAGCCTCGATATCATTCTTTAATAAAAACCGCATGACTCTCTCAGCCTGGGCTGTAATCGCCGGTCCGATTCCATCTCCGCCACACACTCCGATGATAATCTGGTCTAGGGATGAATAGTCAATAAAGTCACCCTGGGACTTCATCTCTTCTACTCTGCGAAGTTGATCCTCCAGCAGTTTACCAAATCGTTCTTTTGCTGCTTCAATTTTATCTCCTGCTATCATTTTGTATCCTCCAATTCTTTATTGACGGGCCTCTTTTACACACCCAGATAATATTGTATGTCTTTCTCCAAAGCTTGTCAACCATACCAAGATAAGGTTCATACATACCTTGTGATAATATTCACAGACTTAATCCAACTTTATTCCAAGCTCCTCCTGAGCCTTCTGAATAATTTCGATCAATTCATCATCTGTAATGACAGTTACACGACCATCCTCATACTCTTCATCCACCCATACCTTCACCTTGGCTACGATAGGACTTGCTTTGTCTACTGCCCTGTCCTCCTTAAGCTTATAGTAGGTATTGATCCAATGGGCAATTCCTGCCAGACCTGAGGTATTGGAGACAGCCACCAAAACTGGACGATTCAAGAATTTCTCTGTATCAAATATATTATAAATCTCTTCATTTTTCAACAAACCATCTGCATGGATACCTGCTCGGGTAACATTAAAGTTCTTTCCTACAAAAGGAGTTCTAGAAGGTACTCGATATCCGATTTCCTTCTCGTAATACTCTGCTAGCTCAGTAATTACCGTTGTATCCATACCATCCAGAGTTCCTTTCAGCTGACCATATTCAAATACCATGGCTTCCAAAGGTGTGTTACCAGTCCGTTCCCCTATTCCAAACAATGAACAATTTACACCGGATGCACCATAAAGCCAAGCCGTTGTAGAATTTGCCACTGCCTTGTAGAAATCATTATGTCCATGCCACTCCAGCCACTGAGAAGGTACACCGGCATGGGTTCGAAGACCATAGATAATTCCCTGCACCGACCGCGGAATCACCGCACCAGAGAAATTAACACCATAACCCATGGTATCGCAGGCTCTGATCTTAACAGGTATGTTATATTCTGCACTCAGCTTCATTAGTTCGGTACAGAAAGGTATTACAAATCCATGAATATCTGACCTAGTTATGTCTTCCAGATGGCAACGGGCTGCCACTCCGGTATCCAGGCATTCTCGAACTACATCTAGATAGTGATTCATAGCCTGTCGTCGAGTCATCTTCATCTTGTAGAAGATATGGTAGTCAGAGCAACTAACTAAAATACCGGTTTCTTTTAAACCAATCTCCTTCACCAGCTCAAAATCCTTTTTGCTAGCTCTAATCCATGAGGAAATCTCTGGGAATTGGTAGCCTCTCTCCATACATTTGTAGACAGCATCCCTATCCTTCTTACTATACAAGAAAAATTCACTTTGACGGATTAAGCCCTTGGGGCCGCCCAAACGATGGAAATAATCAAACATGGTAACAATCTGTTCCGTTGTATACGGCGCTCTTGATTGCTGACCATCCCGGAAAGTTGTATCGGTAATAAATATCTCATCCGGAAGATTATGAGGTACAATTCGATCATTAAAGGCGATCTTCGGTACCTCATCATAAGGAAATAGGTTACGGAAGGTATTGGGCTGTTCAACATCTACCAGATTATAAATCGGCTCCTCCAACTGGAGCAGATTATTATGTTGATTAATAAATACTTTTCTTTGATCCATCGGCTTTAATCTCCATCCTATTTTAAATTTGTTTTATTGTATACAATAATACTTGTATTGTCAACAACAATCTTTATAGACGTTCCAGTTCCACCGAAGAAGACTAAAAGAAACTCCGTAGCCCATAGAAATGTAGATGGAGGATCGTAAATCAAATCCAAGAGGAAGAAAAACTCCCAAGAAACCAATGATCGCTATTACATGATATTTGCGGTTCAGTAACATAATTACCCCCATTGAAATAACAGAATGATAAATAAAAGTTGTTATAGATCTAATTTACTATTTATCATTTATAATATATTCAATTCCATATATTTACATTTCTATTATAACAGGGTGAATTAGTAAGTCAATATATGTAAATCGATAATTATTTTGTATCAAAAAAAGGATGCTGCTGCATCCTCTTTATGTTATAGCAATATTAGGTAATTGTGAAACTTCATATATTGAAAACATTGTATGAGTAACAAATACTATCTTAATCTATTTTGTGTTATAAAAACGTAACGATAACTTCGTACACCACCGGTACTATAACGGCTGGTAAGATATTCCCACATTTTATCTTCTTTCCGAATATCATGTTAATTCCTATCCCAAAGATTAAAATTGATCCGATAAAGGATATGTTCAAAATCAATCGTTCATTTAGATATGGTTCAACAAAGGTGGCTGACAAAGTAATCAACCCCTGATAGATGCCCACAGGGAGGATGGAGAAGAACACTCCAATCCCTAAGGTAGAAGCGAAGAAAATAGCTACTACACCATCAATAAAGCCCTTGGCTAAAAGCATGGAAGGATCCCCGGATAGGCCATCCTGTAGGGATCCGATAATAGCCATGGCTCCGATACAAAACAGCAGGGAGCTGTTGACAAAACCATCCACAAATCCCTGTCCTTTTTCTCCTTTTACCTTTAAGGTTTTTTTCAACCACTCACCGACTCTATCCAGTCTAGCCTCTACATCGATCCATTCACCGAAGAATGCACCTACTGCCAGAGATACTATCATCAACATGACATTTGCTGTCTCTAATTTACCATCCTGTACAACGAATAGCCCCTGCAATGCACCACTGATGCCGATAAACATTACGGCCAGTCCCAGAGCAGCCATTATTGTATCCTGATATTTTTTCTTTAATGCGCCTTTTAAGATAATACCAATCGTAGAGCCAATGATAATTGCAATGATATTACCTATTGTTCCTAATCCAGCCATGTACTTAACCTACTGCCCTTCCAGATATACCAGACAGCTTCCCTCCCCGATAAAAGTCATACGTATAAGGACATTTCATCTATATATCTATGTTAGTAAAATACCTGCAATAATAAAATAATCGTATTACCTTTATACTAACCCTGTCGACTGTTCTACTTCCCGCAGAGCAAGAATAGTCTGCCGCATAAGCTCCTCCAGCTCCCAGCCCAGCAGCTTCGCACCATTCTCAATTACCTCTCTGGAACAACCGGCTGCAAACTTTGGAGTTTTAAACTTCTTCTTCACAGAACTCAGCTCTAGGTCCATGGTACTCTTCGAGGGACGCATAACAGCTACTGCTCCGATCAGACCAGTTAGCTCATCCACTGCATACAGAACTTTTTCCATCTCATGGTCCGGCTTGATGTCTACACAGATACCATAGCCATGGCTTGCAGTGGCTCGAATAATACGTTCATCCAATCCCCGTTCCTTCATGATTTCCTGTGATTTCACACAATGCTCCTCCGGATACATGCCAAAATCCAGATCATGAAGAAGTCCAACTAGTCCCCAGAAGTCCTGTTCCTCACCGTATCCCAACTCCCTAGCGAAATATCTCATAGCACCTTCCACTATTTGGGCATGTTTTAAATGAAATTCATCCTTATTAAATTCCGTTAACAATTCCCATGCTTCGTCCCTGGTAGGTATCGTTCCCATCCAAATCATTCCTTTCTGATATTCATTATAAATGCATAAATATAACTATATTAAATGAATATACATCAATTGGCCCATGAAGACAAGCATAAAAACCATTATATAGGAAAGCGATCACCACAGGATACTAGAGTTGTAAGCCACCTCGTTTGAGGCGGCTTACATATGTTCATTATAATATCTACTCATAATTGAATCTAGACTACTCCACCAAGATCCTTGATAACCTCACCTGCAATAATCAGTCCTGCCACCGGTGGAACAAATGCATTGCTTCCTGGTATCTGTCTCTTGGCAGTACATTTTCTATCTGTTCCAAGTGGACAGATACAATTACTTTTGCAGCTGAGCGACATATCCTCCAGAGGTTTACGAGCTGGTTCCTTTGAATAAACTACCTTCAGCTTTTTGATGCCCCGAGTTTTTAATTCCTTCCTCATAACCTTAGCCAGTGGACAGACTGAGGTTTTATATATATCGGTAACTTCAAAGCAGGTGGGATCTAACTTGTTACCAGCACCCATACTGCTAATGATTGGAACATTCTTCTCCTGACAACGAAGCACTAGCTCAATCTTAGCTGAAACAGTATCAACAGCATCCACCACATAGGAGTATTCTGAAAAATCAAACTGATTGGCTGTCTCCGATGTGAAGAAGCATTGATGCGTCCGTACCTCCGCCTTCGGATTAATCTCCAGAATCCGCTCCTTCATTAGTTCAACTTTATATTTACCTACTGTTTTTCTAGTAGCGATAATCTGACGGTTTAGATTGGTGAGGCATACCTTGTCATCATCAATGAGGTCAAAGCTACCAACACCGCTTCTTACTAAGGCTTCCACCGTATAACCACCGACACCACCGATACCAAACACTGCCACTCTGGAATTTTTCAGCTTTTCCATGGCCTCTTTACCAAGTAGAAGCTCAGTTCTTGAGAATTGATTTAGCATTCTTCTCCTCCTCTGCTGTCGTAATCATCTAGAAAATGATAGGCTCCCTGCTTGTTCTTATAGCCAATGATCGTATCCAGATTAACATTCTGGACACTTCGAAATATATTCATCTCGATGCTGGAATTAATCTGACGGAACTTCTTAATTAGGGTCTTCATCTCCTGCCTCTTGGAACCCCCTCCTCCATTATCACAGAGGGTACAGTTTTCGGTCAGTCGGCAGGCGCATTGAATAAACTGCAAACCATGGTATTGCTTCCAGGCAATGATATCCGCTTCCTTTACCATATAAAGAGGACGTATCAGTTCCATTCCAGGATGATTGGTGCTGTGAAGTTTTGGCATCATGGTCTGAACCTGGCCCCCATAAAGCATACCCATTAAAATCGTCTCAATTACATCATCAAAATGATGGCCTAGCGCAATTTTGTTGCAACCCAACGATTGAGCCTGCTTATACAGATAACCTCTACGCATTCTAGCACAGAGATAACAGGGTGAGCTATCCACCTCAGCTACGATATCAAATATCTCGGTATTAAATATTGTAATCGGAATATTTAGTAGCTTCGCATTGTTAACAATCGTTTGGCGATTGATTTCATTGTAGCCCGGATCCATGACCAGAAACTCAAGTTCAAATTTCTTCTTCCCATGGCGCTGAATCTCCTGCATACATTTGGCAAGCAGCATGGAGTCCTTGCCACCGGAGATGCATACGGCAATCTTGTCGCCCTCATTGATTAAATCAAATTCATTAATTCCATCAATAAACTTCTTCCAGATCGGTTTACGGTATTTTGTTATTAAGCTTCTTTCTATCTCTTGATACTTATCCATATGTTTACCACTTTCTATCAACATCAGCCTTCTAATTTTCAGGCTTAATCCACAATATCACTACAAATCCTCATTTACAATGCGCAACACAGAAACCAGTAGAAGTTATTCAATCCTACAACAATTCACGGTTGTTCACATCCCACAACAATTAGCTACTATTCAATCCTGCAACGATTTGCCACCATATGTAACACTGCAACTATTTTATTAGTTTATCGTAGCAATCCTTGAACGCAACCATGAATTCCTCTAATTCCTTCTGGGTACATAGATGACTCAGGCTGATTCTCCAGGAGCACATTGCATTCTTCTTGTCCCTGGTCACAGCATAAACCGGTCTGGAAGGGGCATTTACTACAGAACAAGCTGATTTTATAGAAACACAGATCCCAGCCTGCTCTAGAGCCTCTGTAAAATGAACGGCCTTCACACCCTGTACGCTAATATTGCATATATGAGGCACTGAGAAGTCCGTACTATTAATTCGCACTTTTGGAAATACCATAAGCTTCTCCCGTAGGTAGTCATTCAATTGCTTAACATAAGCAAACCGTTCCTCACGGTGATTCAATGCCAGTTCCAGAGCTTTCAGACTAGCTGCGGCCATGGGAAGGTCCGGAGTACCGCTTCGATATATCGTAGTACTTCCTCCCCCATGGATCAATGGCTCTAATACCACATGCTCCTTCTTAATCAATATTCCTGAGCTGTTCAACCCAAAGAATTTATGGGGTGCAAAGGTCAAGCAGTCAACCGTCTCGAAGGATACACTTATTTTACCTATGGCCTGGGTCGCATCTGTATGGAAATAACAATTGGGATATTCTTTAAGTAGAGTTCCTATTTCAGGAATCTGCTGCTGTACTCCTAGCTCGCTGTCAACATGACAGATGGAAACTAGAATGGTATCCTTACGTAAGAGTTCCCTTAGATGATTAACATCAACCAGTCCCTCTGAAGTGATATCCACCAAATCAATCTCAAAGCCTATGGATTGTAGATAGGTCAGGGCCCCGCTTACTGAGGGGTGCTCCAAACAGGTAGAGATAATGTGTTTACCCATCTGACGATTCGCATGAGCTAAGCCCTTGATTGCCAGATTATTCGCTTCACTGGCTCCGGAGGTATAGATAATCTCTGACGGCTTAACCTGTAACAGATCGGCAATCTTCTCCGTAATCTCGTCAACCCGACTTTTTGCATCCCTTCCCAAAAGATGCCTCGAATTAGGGTTAGCCAGCGAATTCATACTCTCCTCATAAAAAACATCTAAAACTTCTTTGGCTACCGGAGTGTTAGCAGCATAATCAAGGTATATCATAATGTCACCTCAGTACATTCTATAATAACAACAATTAGCCAAATAAAACATTAATATACGATCATAAAATTCGTTTCAGAATATTATTCCATTGTAAAATAAGTCCCCGCTTTGCATGTGGAAGCGGGGGACACCACGGAAGATATTATAAATGCTAATCCCTAGTATGTCAATGGAATATCTGCTAGCCATCCAGATAGGAAAAAAGCTGCCTCATGCATTCGCATGGGCAGCTTTATAATTACTAATTTAATTCTACAAAATCTTCTTTACCTACTCCACAAAGAGGGCAAACCCAGTCGGAGGGTACATCTTCCCATTTGGTGCCAGGAGCAATACCGCTATCTGGATCGCCTAATTCTTCTTCGTAAATGTATCCGCACGCTGTACATTCAAATTTCTTCATTTTATTTACCTCCATTTGTTTTTATTATCTGTAATGTATTACAAATATATGTATACCACATTGTGGGTAAAATCTCAAGATATGTTTGTTTATTTTACCTCTTTTAAATTATTTGGTTTATGCTATAATTTATCATGTACACCTAATATATCCATCTCATTGAGGAGATGGTTAAAAGAAATGGAGGAATATTATGAAAGCTTCAATTGATCGTGATGGTTGCATTAGCTGCGGACTTTGTGCAGAAATCAGCCCGGAGGTATTTCGTATGGCTGATGATGGATTGGCTGAGGTTTACACCGATCCCGTACCTACAGATGCTGAAGATTCAGCTAGCGAGGCTGCAGATAGCTGTCCTGTTAGTGTAATATCGGTAGAATAGCTTTAAAGCTTTATTTAAATTACATAGAAGAGCCACTCATGCATGTATGAGTGGCTCTTCGTATATTGTAGTACATAAGTTACTATTATTTTGTTTCCATAATGTACTGGTTAAGGATGTTCTCTAACATTTCCTGTCTGCCGGACTTGTTAGGAGTTGTACCGTTTTGTAAAGCATATGCCTCTAATTCCTTGAAGCCTACTTTACCTTCTACGATGTCCTTACCGATACCTTCATTGTAGCTTGCATAACGCTCAGCCTTGAAGTTCTCGAATACCTTATCCTCAAGTAACTTAGCAGCTACCTTTAATCCTCTTGCAAATGCATCCATACCAGCGATGTAAGCATAGAATAGATCATCATCCTCGAAGGAAGCACGACGTACCTTGGAGTCAAAGTTCAGACCACCCTTGGTTAATCCGCCATCAAGAAGGATTTCATACATAGCCATAGTAGTATCATATACATTGGTCGGGAACTGGTCAGTATCCCATCCAAGTAATGGATCACCAGTGTTAGCATCTACGCTACCAAGAACTCCATTAATTCTGCTCATGTTCAGCTCATGCTGGAATGTATGCTGAGCCAAGGTTGCATGGTTTGCTT
>CAYMLE010000017.1:24304-29436 GCA_964391115.1 uncultured Herbinix sp.
ATAGCTAATGTAGCATGGTTAGATACGATGTTAAACTAGAAATGATCCTGAAAAATGTACTATCTAATGAATTCAAGTACGGTAGCAGTATCAAAGTCATACTGATGCTTTGTAGGCTCCTTCGGCTTAGGCTCGATTAAGAATTGACCAGTGAAACCGATCTCCTTCGCATAATCTACTGCCATCTGTAACAGTCTAGCCAGGTTATCCAGTTCTAAACCGGTATCTGTATTCAGTAAAGTCTCATATCCTTCACGACCACCCCAGAATACATAGTTCTCGCCGCCTAATTCCTTAGTAAGCTCCATAGCCTTCTTAATCTGAGATGCTGCATAAGCAAATACAGTTGCGTTGCAAGAAGTTCCTGCACCGTGTACGAATTTGTCATCGCTGAAGGCATTGGTGGTTCCCCAGAGACATTTAATTCCGGTACGAGCCATCTCTTCCTTTATAACAGCAACGATTTCATCAAGATATTTATTAGTCTCTGCTAGAGAAGCTCCTTTGGGAGCAATATCTGCATCATGGAAACAGAAGAAAGGAATCTGTAATTTCTCCATTAATTCAAATGCAGCATGAACTCTTGCTTTTGCTTTGCTTAAAGCATCATCCGTCTTATCCCAATCACGATGCATGGTTGTTCCTCCAAACGGATCGGTTCCCATGTATGTTAGGGTATGCCAATAAGACATTGCAAATCTAAGCTGCTCCTTCATAGTCTTTCCCATTACAACTTCATCCGGGTTGTAATATCTGAATGCTAGCTGATTTTTGCTTTGAGGTCCTTCGTAGTTGATCTTACCAACGTTAAAATAAGCCATAGTCATATCCTCCTTATATTTTCTTTTATTTTAAGCCAATGAATTTCTGATACAATCACTGTCACCATCTTACTATTAGTATTTCATAAGATGCTATCATTATCCTCGGCAAATATATTAATTTATATTCTACAAAAGATATGACAAATTACACCGAATAAACAGGAATGTATCTGTATGTAACTAATTTGTAAAACAGGAATTGAAATCCTAAATATATTATAATGCTTATCCAGAAAATTTACAACAACTAATTTGTAAATTAATTAAACTAATTCAATTTTTCTCTTATTGATCAATCAATTTTCGAGCATTTAGTAGCCCCCAACCTTGCTTCTCCCAATGCTGTCCCAGATCCACAGCACTGTTTCGAAGCATAAGCTTAACCTCCCGGTTTCGAAGATTTGGATAGGCTGATAATAGAAGCGCAACTGCCCCAGAAACCACAGGAGTTGCCATAGAGGTACCACTTTTGATTGTATACATCATTGGATTCTCTGCTGAGTTATAGTGTATACCGCCATTCCGCCCGCGAAGAAGATATCGACTGATATTACAGGATATAATATTAGAACCCGGAGCAACAATATCTGGCTTCTTGATACAATAGGGTGTCGGTCCTCGGCCGGAATAATCCTTTGCTCTGTTACCAAATACCTCAACGGTTACATTATCATCTGAGGATCCCACGGTAATAACCTTACGGCTTATTCCCGGAGTTGATATGGACATCGGTCCTGGACCATTATTACCTGCTGCAACGACCACCACGATACCATTGTCCCATACTGCATTAACCCCTTGAATTAGGAGTGAATTTTCATCCAGACTATCTTTGGTTGACGTTCCAACACTGATATTAACAATTCGGATATTGTATTTCTTTCGATTATCAATAATCCATTGTAATCCAGCTAATACATCGGATATATTACCATCTCCCCGATGATCTAATACCTTAACTGAAATGATATTACAAGCAGGTGCTACACCGGTATATTTCCCCTTTGAGGAATATCCATTCCCACCGATAATTCCCGCCACATGAGTCCCATGACCATTATCATCATAGGGCTCTTTACGACCGTTGATAAAATCTTCAAAAGCTACTACCCGATTCTTACTCTCAATAAAATCCTTATGAAGACTGATTCCAGTATCAACAACGGCTACGCCAATGCCCTGACCGAGATAGCCATGTTCATGAGCCCAATGACTCTCGATAATATCACTGACTCGATTCATCTGGGCTGTGATGTGGGTATCTACTTCGATACTAATCAAACCCTCCATGTTTTTAATGTGATCTAATTTATTTTCATCCACCTCAATCACATAAGCATCTATCATTGGAAGCTTATATTTTATATATCCCAGATTCTCCATGATTTCCTGTCTCTTGCCATATTCTTTACAATGAACAATTATTTGGACTTTGCTACCTTTATTCATCGATAACCCCATCGTTTTTTATTATCCTATTCTGAGGGCTTAACCAATATACTAAGTTGGAATTTAGATTAGAATTTCATATGTCTGATTTATATAAAAATATTAATGTGTGTCCATTTATACGCAGCATATTATTATTTTCTTGTCTCACATTCATCTATGATACTACATATTTCACCATATTACGGCCTGTCTCCGAAGCATAACAATATTCTCTGTAGATAAAATCACAAATTTTCCAATGATTATTTATAAAAATAGGAAATTAGTCAAGCTCACGCTCATATGATACATTGTAATTAATATTAGGAGGAACAATATGAGCGATTTAGCAGCAACACATTGCGACAATGGAGTAAGAGGCGGCGGAAATGATTGTGGTAGTCTTATTTTTATCATCCTTATTTTATGCTGCTGCGGTGGAAACGGCAGCAATGGCTTCTTAGGTGGTAGAGATGATTGCGGATCAGATGGCGGCTGTGGATCAATCTTCCTTATCCTCATTCTTCTTTGCTGCTGTGGAAATGGTTTTGGCTTCTAGTATTTCCTGTAACAAAGTTCCTTTCCGGATGTAAAAACCGGAAGAAAAACAGAGATGAGTTGGAGATCCAATTCCCTAGTTTACCACAAGTAATAAAAAAAGCTGCGATATTCGCAGCTTTTTTTATTGGCTTCCAATGACAAATTATGGCCTAGTAACGCTTCTCATACTATTTTCTTCTTTTCTGTTTCTTCACTCGTTCGTAGCATTCCCTATCAATCTCATAAATTGTGTTATCTTCAATAATTAGGTCTTCATCTCTTTTATTTGAACCCTGGCCGCCACCTATTTTAGTTTTCTGCAGATCATTGGAAACATTCTTTGCATATTGAAATCCGCTGCTATTTCTCGGACGATTTAATTGATTATCCATTTTTGCCTCATAATTTTATGTTCATTTTAATATATGAACTTTTTCTGTAAATGTCATTAATAGGATTGAAATTACATTAGGTTTCCATTATACTATGCATAATTAATCTAGCTTAAATTTATTATAGAAATGACAGGAAAGAAGGAATGTATAATGTCAGGATCAATATATGGTAAGAATTTTGTTATTTCCACTTGGGGTGAATCCCATGGGGAGGGTGTTGGTGTTGTGGTCGACGGATGTCCTGCGGGTCTTTCCTTGTCAGCTGAGGATATCCAAGTATATCTAGATCGAAGAAAACCGGGTCAAACTGCTTACTCAACTCCACGGAAAGAAAATGATCGTCTTCAGATACTTTCTGGTGTATTTGAAGGGCGTACTACAGGAACACCAATTTCTCTTATCGTCTTAAACGAGAACCATCGTCCTTATGATTATAGCGAAATCGCCAAGTATTATCGCCCTGGCCATGCTGATTACACCTTTGATCAAAAATATGGCTTTCGGGATTACCGTGGCGGCGGCCGTTCCTCTGGACGAGAAACAACCGCTAGAGTTGCTGCCGGAGCTATCGCAGCCGCGATTCTTAAGGAGTTAGGTATCTCTGTTTATTCCTATACAAAATCCATCGGGCCGGTGACCATCGATTATCAAAACTGTCGAAGGGAATATACTTCTAGCAGCCCCTTGAACATGCCAGACCCGAATGCTTCTGCGAAGGCTGAGGCATATATTCTGGAGATGAAAGAGGACAGCAATTCCATCGGTGGTGTAATTGAATGTATCGCTACCGGAGTACCAGCCGGAATCGGAGAACCAGCTTTTGATAAGCTTGACGCTTCTCTTGCGAAAGCGATTATGTCCATCGGTGCTGTTAAGGGTGTAGAGATTGGGGATGGCTTTGCCGTAGCGACCAAGACCGGTTATGAGAACAACGATTCCTTCTATTATGATGAAACCAAGAAATTGTCCAAGCTCACGAATCATGCAGGTGGTATTCTGGGTGGCATCAGTGACGGTTCGGAAATCATACTGAGAGCCGCGATCAAGCCTACTGCTTCCATCGCGAAGCTCCAACAAACTGTGAATAAGGATAAGGAAAATGTCGAAATCGAAATTCAAGGACGTCATGATCCTATCATCGTTCCCCGGGCAGTGGTTGTTGTTGAATCTATGGTGGCTATCACTTTGGTAGATTATCTCTTCCAGGGTATGACCTCGCGGATGGATCGAATTAAGGATTTCTACAATAAGTAATTATCTGTTTATACATTTACAAAAGTAATTATCTGTTTATATATTTACAAAAAGTTATTATCTGTCGATATATTTACAAAAAGTTATTATCTACTGATATATTTACAAAAAGTAATTATCTGTTGATATATTTATAATAAGCAAGGAGGAGTGGTTTGATTTTCCATTCCTCCTTTTTATTTTCGCATTCTCTTCTTATAAGAACATCAGCGACAGAACAATGATAGTTCAAGCGTAATAATATTATGTCAATAAGCATTGCTTCTAAAATATAAAAATGTCTGAACGTTTCTACTACCTATCCTATTGATTCTTCCGTATTGAAAAATCCCCTTGTTTATTTCATTAAAAGTATTGACAAACCCCCATATATAAGTATAATCAATATTGTCGTTTGTTTAGCAAGGCTAAACTTTAAGTTTATTCTTAGTAAGAATCTAATCAGGAGCAGTAATATGAATATTGGTGCAAAAATTAAAGAATTAAGAATACAAAAAAGCCTAACACAAGAAGAGCTGGCAGACAGAGCGGAATTATCAAAAGGGTTTATCTCGCAGTTAGAACGAGATCTTACCTCTCCGTCCATCGCAACACTGATGGATATTCTACAATGTCTTGGGACTAACCTGGAGGAATTCTTCAGTGGTACCACCTCTGATCAGGTTGTTTTTAAAAAAACTGATTATTT
>CAYMLE010000018.1:0-10969 GCA_964391115.1 uncultured Herbinix sp.
TCGTTCCTCTATATAGCCTTTCATAGTGTCTGCGTTCCATTCCACAAGGACAGAACGCATTCCCCCTTATTATCGTTGTTGTTACATTGTATGCGGGGGAAATCGGCGCTAGTACTTTGAATATATAAATTTACTTGATATCCAGTGCTTGTGAACTTACGAATATATAAATCATTAAATAATATGTAAAATCAGTTTTTTAATCCTAATAATATGACTAAAATCACATTATTATATTATGCTATATATTATGCTAAAGAAATGTTATAATAATGAAGTAGAACATTATGAATTAAACATACAGATATACACAAGCAAGAGTTAAACAATTAAGATACTTAGTATGAAATTTACGAATTGGTGGTGAATTATATGAGCAACGATGTAGTTATAATAGGTGGTGGTGTAGCAGCGATTAACGCAATCAAAGCTATTCGAGAGGTCAATGCAGAACTTAAAATACATGTTATTCAGGACGAAGCAGTCCACCCTTATTTTAGGACGAGATTGACTAAGAGTTTATTTGAAAATTTAGATGCAGATAAGATATTATTGCAGAAAAAAGAATGGTATGAACAAAACCAGATAACACTCCATCTAGATAAAAGGGCTGTAGCAATTAATACAGATCAGTGTATGATTACTCTAAATGATGGAAGTAGTCTGGAGTACGGTAAATTATTATTAGCGAATGGCGCTATGAATTTCAAACCTCCGGTTGAAGGAATCGACTTGGAGAATGTTTTTACCATAAGAAAATTTGAAGATATCCAAACCATTAAAGAATGTGTAGATGACAAAAAGACGGTTCTCCACTTGGGAGGCGGAATACAAAATTTAGAGGCTGCATGGGCAATGTATACCAATGGTAAGAAGGTTGTAATCGCCGAATTTATGGATCGGCTGATGCCAAGACAACTCGATGCCAAAGGATCAGAATTGCTAAAAAGAGCTGTTTTGAGCTGTGATATTAAGGTTTCTTTGAATACACAGATTGTAAAGCTTACTGGGGACAAGAAAGTGACCGGAGCAGTCGCAAAGAGTGGCGAAACCATTGATTGCGATATGGTCATTTATTCCGTAGGAATAAGGTCTAATAAACATCTGACCGAACATACAGCGATTCAAACAAATAATGGTGTACTTGTGAATGATCATATGCAAACAAACATAGCAAATGTATATGCTGCAGGGGATGTTGCTGAATTGGCTGGTAGTATTGGTGGTCTATGGCCGGTTGCAATTAATCAAGGAAAGATAGCCGGATACAACATCGCAGGAAAGGATGCTGTATATGGCGGTACCGTGCCGGTAACAATGATGAACGCCTTCCAGCTGTCGGTATTTTCCGTAGGAACCATTGATGAGAATAGCTACTCATCGACCATCATTGATGAATCCTCTGATGATTCCTCCTATCAGCGTTTATTTATAAAGGATAATGTTATTATTGGTGCTATAATTATCGGAGGTGACACCCGATCCAATCAACTCCTTAAGAAATATGTTGAAGATCAACTGGATATTTCCTATATTGACCAAACCAATATTACGGTTAAAGACCTACTGGCCCAGCTTAAGAATTAGTAACCGAGGGGGAAAACAACTCCTTGACGATACAACATAAATAAGCCGCTTATTTCACGCACAGAAATAGGCGGCTTATTTTATGGACGTAGCCTGTTCTCTCGCATAAAGCTTATTACATGAAAAAGCGATTCATAAGGTTGGGGTAATCAATGTATCTCTAGAGCCACAAAATGATCCTTCTCCACCTCAGTCAGCTTTGTATTGACCTGAGATGCCACCTTCTTCTCTCCGACTCCTTTCTTCTTTGTCATCGGACTGGTTTGTCCCTCCAAATCCTTTTTAAATCTTATTCTACTCTTCGTCCGCTCTATATCCGGATCCGGTATCGGTATTGCTGATAGCAATGATTTCGTATAGGGATGAATCGGATTCCGATATAGATCCTCACTTTTTGCTATCTCCACCATATGACCTAGATACATTACACCAACTCGGTCAGATATATGCTTGACCATGGATAAATCATGGGCAATAAATAAGTAGGTTAAGTTAAGTTCCTTCTGGAGCTTTATTAGGATATTTGTGATTTGTGCCTGAATGGACACATCTAAGGCAGAGATCGGCTCATCACAGACGATAAACTCTGGTTCAATGGCTAGAGCCCTAGCGATACCTACTCTCTGTCTCTGTCCACCAGAAAACTCATGAGGAAATCGAGAAGCGTGCTCATCGTTAAGTCCCACAAGCCGAAGCAACTCACGAATACGTTCCGTCCTTTTCTGTCCGGAATATAAACGAAAGATATCAATTCCTTCGCCGATAATATCACCAACCGTCATTCTTGGGTCCAAAGAGGAATACGGGTCCTGGAAGATCATCTGTACCCTTCGGGTAAATTCTTTCTTTTCCTTTCCCTTAAATGCATGAATATCTGCTCCTTCTAATAACACCTGCCCCTCCGTTGGTGTATATAAACCCATAATCGTCCGGCCCACCGTGGTTTTTCCCGAACCAGATTCGCCAACCAACCCAAAGGTTTCGCCTTTTCTTATATAAAAGGTGACATCATCCACTGCCCGAAGGACTATATTTTCACCAATATCAAAATATTTTTTTAAATTTTTCACTTCAATAAATTGATCCTCATGCATGGTTAAACCCTCCTAGCAACGGCCGTTCAACTCGTGGTGAATCTGGGTGCTGCAGCCAACAATGAGCCTCATGGGTATCACTGAATTTTGTAGCCTCAGGAAAGATCTCCCTACATATTTTCATTACGTAAGGGCATCTGGCCGCAAAGGGGCAACCCTTGGGCGGATCTAAAAGGTCCGGAGGGGTCCCTTTGATGGAATAAAGCTCTTCCTTATGTTCTGTCTCCAGTCTTGGAACGGATTGTAGCAATGCCCAGGTATAGGGCTGCCAGCCATTCTTAAAGATCTCTTCCACTGTTCCCCTCTCCAGAATCAAACCGGCATACATGACCTGAATTCGATCCGCGGAGCCTGCCACCACACCCAAGTCATGGGTTATAAGAATAACTGAGGTTCCCATTCGACTCTGCAGATCTCGAATGAGCTCCATGATATCTGCTTGTATGGTTACATCCAAGGCCGTGGTCGGCTCATCCGCTATTAATACGGTGGGATTACAGGCCAAGGCGATGGCAATCATTACTCTTTGTGACATTCCTCCGGAGAACTCATGAGGAAATTGGTTTGCCCTCTTTTCTGGACTTGGTATCTTTACCATATCTAGCATTCTGATTGCCTCATCTAAGGCTTCCTTGTTACTCATTCCCTTATGCAGAATCAGATTCTCGGCTATCTGATTCCCCACTCGCATGGTTGGATTTAGGGAGGTCATTGAGTTTTGAAAGATTAAGCTGATATCAGCTCCTCTTAGCTTCTTCAATTCCTCTTCCGACATTTGAACGACATCCCTACCCTGAAATAATATCCTTGATTCCTCCTTTATCTCAGCCGGAGGTGAGGGAACCAATCTCATTAAGGACATCGCTGTTACACTTTTCCCACATCCTGATTCTCCAACGATAGCCAGGGTCTCATTGTTATATAGATCAAAGCTGACACCACGGACAGCATGAACTTCTCCGGCATAGGTATGAAAGGACACCTTTAAATCCTTTACTTCTAGTACAGTATCCACATTGTATCTCCTTCTGATCTTTGTATGTTAATGTAAGGCTTTATTAAAGAGTGTTACTAAAATTTAGGTAGTGGGATGAAGATGTGTGCCTATATATACATCTGGCTCGCCTTACCTTCAAGTCTTATTTTGTGCTCATATATTATCAGTCATGGATAGTTTCTCATAGTATAGAAAGAATTATACGAAGAATATGGGCTCTACTCATTTCTAAATCTTTTCATTATCCCATGTTTTTATTCCTTTTGTTGGTTTTTACGGGTGAGTTTTGTTCTAATCTAAGAATAATATGATTCAAATCACATTTTATAAAATTAATCTCGTTTATAATTAAAAGGGATTTCATGATTTGATGCTATAGGCGATTGGTAAAAACGGATTACTATATCATTCGACGTTCAGTGAAATCTATCGTTAAATTGAGTATTCGACGTAAGAATTATATATAAATTAAAAGAAATGGAGTTGAAACTATGTCAGATCATTTGTTAACCGTAAGTAATCTTCATGCCGTTGTTGGTGATAAGCCTATATTGAATGGATTGAATCTGAGTATTGGTAAGGGAGAGGTCCATGTCATTATGGGTCCCAATGGTGCTGGTAAATCTACCCTAGCGAACATATTAATGGGCCACCCAAAATATGAGGTGGTGGATGGTAGTATCGAGTTTGATGGAGTATCACTCCATGATAAAAAGGCAAATGAACGAGCTAAGCTTGGGATGTTTCTGTCCTTTCAGTATCCGGAGGAGATCCCTGGCATTACCGTGGAGAATTTTTTACGCTCCTCAAAGGCCGCCATTCAAGATAAACCAATCCGCCTATTAGAGTTTCGCAAAGCCTTGAAAGAGAAAATGAAGCTTTTAGAGATGAAGGAAGAATATGCTAGCCGTTTTCTAAACGATGGCTTCTCCGGTGGAGAAAAGAAGAAAAGCGAGATTCTTCAGCTTCTAATGTTAGAGCCAAAACTGGCAATTCTAGATGAAACAGATTCCGGTCTTGATGTGGATGCGGTCCGAATTGTAGCAACTGGTGTTAAGCAATATATGAACCCAGATCGTTCCGTCATCATCATAACTCACCACAATAGCATCCTGGAATACCTCACTCCGGACTATGTCCATATACTGACGGAGGGTCGCATCGTAAAAAGTGGTGACTACAATTTAGTTAGCCAGATTGAAAAAGAGGGCTATGATACCTTTAAAGGATTGAAGTAAAGGAAGTGACACCGATGAACACGAATACAAAGAAAAAAACAGTAATTGAGGAAATGGATCGAGGACTTTATGATATTAAGGATCCCTTTGCCTATAGCTATAAAACAGATTCCGGCCTAACAGAGGATATCGTAAGACAAATCTCCATGCAAAAGCAGGAGCCCTCCTGGATGACCGATTTTCGATTACAAGCTCTGAAGAACTATCATAAGCTGGATGTACCCACATGGGGTCCAGATATTTCGGAGCTGGATATGGATCACATCGTAACCTATGTGAAACCTAGAACCGACCTCAAGAACAGCTGGGATGAGATCCCGTCAGAGATCAAGAACACCTTCACCCGACTTGGTATCCCCGAAGCAGAGCATGCCTCCCTTGCCGGTGTCGGCGCCCAATATGATTCTGAGGTTGTATACCATAACCTAAAGGAAAGCTTAGTTGAACAGGGTGTTATATACACGGATATGGAGAGTGCCCTAAAGGAGCATGAGGAGATGGTGAAGAAATATTTCATGACCTGTGTTCCTTCCAATGACCACAAATTCGCTGCACTACACGGAGCAGTATGGTCCGGTGGTTCCTTTGTGTATGTACCAAAGGGCGTTCATGTGGACATTCCCCTGCAATCCTATTTTCGTTCCAATGCTCCAGGAGCTGGACAGTTTGAGCATACTTTAATTATCGTCGATGAAGGGGCCTCTTTACATTTTATTGAGGGTTGCTCCGCACCAAAATATTCCGTAAATAATCTACATGCCGGCTGTGTAGAGCTCTTTGTGAAGGAACGAGCCAGTCTCCGTTACAGCACCATCGAAAACTGGTCAAAGAATATGTTTAACTTAAATACGAAACGATGCATCGTAGAGAAGGATGGCCTAATTGAATGGGTCTCCGGTTCCTTCGGCTCCAAAGTGTCGATGCTATACCCAATGAGTATCTTAAAGGGCGAACGGGCCAGAGCTGATTTTACTGGTGTGTCCTTCGCCGGAAATGGTCAAATTCTAGATACCGGAGCCAAGGTCATCCATGCGGCTCCCTACACCACCTCCGTCATTAATTCCAAGTCCATCTCCAAGGACGGCGGTCAGGCAATCTACCGTGGTGCCCTTAAGGTGAATGCCAATGCCCATCATTCCAAGGCTACCATATCCTGTGAATCTCTGATGCTGGATAATCAGTCCTCCTCAGACACTATCCCGGCGATTATCCTTCAAAATGATGAGATTGATATCGGTCATGAGGCAAAAATAGGCCGTATCAGCGATGAGGCCATCTTCTATCTGATGAGTCGTGGAATTAGCGAGATTGATGCAAGAGCCATGATTGTGAGAGGCTTTGTAGAACCAATTGCCAAGGAGTTGCCTCTGGAATATGCCGTAGAGATGAATAACCTAATTAAAATAGAACTGGAAGGTTCAATCGGATAAGGAGGAGATATCACATGAATACAACACAAGCATTAAATACCCTTCCGGTAATAACCTACCGGTGGTTAAAACTGAATCATTTACCGCTGGACCTTTGCATCGAAGATAGGCTTCCCTATTCCAAGGACTATCTTAGCAATATTCCAGTTGATTTAGACCCGGAGGTTATCCTTCGGAAAATGAATGGACCTGTTCTTATTCCGGATAACTTATCGTCACTCTTGAGGGATACTGTGAATTACGGAGTATCGAAGGAGCTGGTTGAGCTTAGTGAACAGAATTATAATAGTGGAGTATTCCTCTATCTGCCATCAGGTGCGGCCATTGCTGAGCCCATCCATCTGGAATACACGATGGATCAGGCTAATCCTCAGCTCTTGGATTACAACATCATTTATGCCGATACCAACAGCAAAGTAACTCTTATCGTTGATTATACTACCCTAGATGATACGCCATCGTTTCACAATGGTACGATGCGTATCTATGCCAAGGAAGGTGCTGTCGTCAACATCATAAAAGTACAGCGCATGAATTCTGCATCGGAACATTTCGATTCCAGCATTGCTTTCATCGACCCCCATGGAACGGTAAATGTAACCCAGGTTGAACTAGGAGGCAAGATCTCTGTAACAAATTATATCAACCACCTACAGGAAGCAGGAACGGCGGCGATTGATTCCGTCTATTTTGGTGACGGTGACCGGCTTATTGATCTGAGCTACCAGAATGTGCATCTTGGTCGTAGAAGCATCAGTAATATTCAAACCAAGGGAGCCCTGAAGGACCGTGCCATTAAGACCTTCCGAGGAACCTTAGATTTTAAGAGAGGTGCTAGTCAATCGGAAGGTAGCGAAGAAGAGTATGTGATTCTATTTGACAAAACAGTAAAATCCAATGCGATTCCTCTCCTACTATGCGAAGAAGATGATGTTAAGGGTCAACATGCCGCCAGTGCCGGTAAGGTAGATCCCGAGAAACTATTCTATATGATGAGCCGTGGGTTTAATAAGGAAGAGGCTATGAAGCTGATTGTGGAAGCCTCCTTCCGTTCCATCCTGGATAAGATACCTCTAGAGACATTAAGAGAGCAGATTAGTGAGGATATTCACCGGAGGTTAGTCCATGAAGATAATTGATCCAACGAAACCATTTGAACCATATGATATTCATAGCATTCGAAGGGATTTTCCTACGCTTACCCAAGAAGTCCATGGGCAGCCCCTGGTATATCTTGACAATGCTGCAACGACCCATAAACCAAAGGCGGTTCTGGAGGCAGTATCTGCTTATTATGAGAAAGATAATGCCAATCCTCACCGGGGCGCCCATGCTTTAGGGGTCGCTGCTACCCTGGCCTATGAGGATGCCCGGGAAACCGTACGTGAATTTTTAAATGCTTCCCATTCTAAGGAAATTATTTTTACCAGAAACGCTACCGAAGCCCTGAATTTAATTGCTTATTCCTATGGGCTTAATAACATCAACGAGGGGGATGAGATTCTGCTGTGCATCTCTGAACATCACAGCAACCTAGTTCCCTGGCAGTATATCGCCAAGTCAAAAAAAGCAACCTTAAACTATCTATATCTCAAGGCCGACTACACCCTAGATATGGAGGAGGTCCATAAAAAGATAACCCATAGAACCCGATTAGTCAGCATCGCCCAGATGTCCAATGTCCTAGGAACTGTATATCCCGTGAAGGAGATCGCCGCCTATGCCCATGAAAAGGGAGCGGTAGTCGTTATTGACGGTGCTCAGAGTGTTCCTCATGGTCCAGTGGATGTGAGGGATATCGATGCGGACTTCTTCGTATTCTCTGGCCATAAGATGATGGCTCCGATGGGTATCGGTGTGCTTTATGGCAAGGCGGCAATTCTGGAGCAGATGCCCCCTTTCCTAATGGGTGGTGATATGATTGAATATGTAGAGGAGCAGTCAACCTCCTTTGCAGAGCTTCCCAATAAATTTGAGGCAGGAACACAAAATGTTGGAGGTGCTGTAGGCTTAGCCGCTGCGATTAACTATCTCAAGAAAATTGGCTTTGATCAGCTTCATCGCCATGAAGCTCAGTTAACCGCCTATGCCCTGGAAGGCTTACAAAAGCTTCCCTATATCAAAATCTATGGCCCGGATATGTCCACGGAACGGGGAGCCGTTATCTCCTTTTCCTTGGAGGGGTGTCACCCTCATGATGTTGCCTCCATCGTCGATACCTATGGGGTTGCCCTGCGGGCCGGACATCATTGCGCCCAGCCTCTGATGAAATATCTGCAAGCCCCGGCTACAAATCGAATCAGCTTTTATCTGTATAACACAAAGGAAGAAATTGATATCTTTCTGGATAGTATAACAAAGGTAAGGAGAGTGTTAGGCTATGGATCTTGAAGCCATCTATACCGATTTAATCGTAGAACACGGTCAAAGCGGTCACAATAAGAGACATTTGGATTGTGCTACTTGTAAGGAGCATGGACACAATCCCAGCTGTGGTGATGATATTGTATTGGAATTGAAGTTAAATAATGATATGATAGAGGAAGCAGCTTTTACGGGAAGTGGCTGTGTGATATCACAGGCCTCTACCTCAATGATGATTGATCTGATTAATGGACGATCCTTAGAGGAGGCCAAGGTATTAGCAGATACTTTCCTAGCCATGATCAAAAAGATCATAACAGAGGATGGGGACTTGGAGATCTTAGAGGATGCAATCGCCTTTAAAAATATATCCAATATGCCTGCCCGCGTAAAATGCGCCGTTTTGGCATGGCACACTCTGAATGAGGCGATAAAGACAAAGCTGAATTAAAAGGCTACATTAATTTGTACGTTTTGCGTCATAAGTCAGATCGATATAGAGGGATGAATATGTTTACACATATATACATCTGGCTTGCCTTACCTTCAAGTGGTATCTTTCTTATTAAGCCCCTAATATACAAAAATGTTCGTTGACACTCACATTTTTGCAGGGTCTTAAACGAAAGATAAGCGACCACTTTCAGCCGGTCTTCGCCATCTGCATATATATGCTCACATATTCATCGTTTAGTTTGTAGTGACTTATGACACTCCAGTTTAAATATTGATAAATAATGTTCTGTAGAGTATGGTGTTCGTATATATGTATAAAGGTCATGGTATTAATAGTCAATTATTAATTATAGCTTTAATCTACCTAAGGAGGTTCCTATGTCCAAGGAAATCATAATCGCAGAGAATGCCGGCTTTTGCTTTGGAGTAAAAAGAGCCGTTGAAATAGCCATAAACCAACAATCAGATCAAGGGAACAGTACCTATACCCTTGGTCCCTTAATTCATAATAATGATGTTATCAACCGATTAAGAGAACAAAATATTATTCCGATGCAGGAGACGGAGATTAACCAGTTAACTTCGGATTCCTCCATCGTGATACGCTCCCATGGTGTTACCCCTGATATCATGGAGCGAATCGAGCAAACCGGAGCTAAATTGGTGGATGCCACCTGTCCCTATGTCAGCAGCATCCAAAGAAAAGTGAAACAATACCGTGATCTGGGCTATCAGATCATTATCGTTGGTGATGTAGGTCATCCGGAGGTAGTCGGTATCAATGGTTGGTGTGGCAATACCGCTTTAATTACCAAGGATGGTGGTGATCTGGGAGAGTTACCTGATAAGGTTTGCATCGTATCTCAAACCACGGAGCGCCTGACGAATTATGATACTGTAGTGAAGTATGTCTCCTCCCGTTGCCAGGAGGTTCAAACCTTTAATACCATCTGTAAGGCTACTTCGGATCGTCAGTCCAGTGCTGATGAAGTATCGAAAAAAGTGGATCTTATGATTGTCATCGGAGGCAAGAGTAGCTCCAACAGTAAGAAATTGTACGAGATTTGTAACGTAAATTGTAGCAATACTATCTTTATCGAGAATCGTGATGAACTAGAGGAAACTAGCTTCCTAGGTGATATCAATAAGGTCGGAGTCACGGCTGGAGCATCCACTCCGGATTGGGTTATTCAGGAGGTACTTGATAAAGCAAAGGGGTTTCTAGGTATGGAATGATAGGGGATGGTGCCATTAGATGAGTGGCGCCATTTTTATGTTGTGATGTTTATCACTTTTTTGGACATCAAAATAGCGTGTGATTATTATCCAACAGAGACACGTTCGGTTGCCGCACATAGCGGTACATAAGGTCGTGGCAGATAAGTGATTCTGCCACAACCTAAGTACCGATGGCGGCAAACGGTCTCTTTATGGATTAATAATCATACGCTATTCTTTTATGTTTTTGTGTGATAAACATTCTTGTTTTTTGAGGGCACCTTTTACTGTTTGACAATAATATTAATAATAGGTCAAATCATAATGTGTTTTATCCTTGATGTCTTACTAATAATAATGGGGCTATAATATGCTTATCACTTGATATCTTGTTCATAATAATGGAGATATAATATGCTTCACTGGATGTCTTGTTCATTATAATAGAGCTATAGTATGCTTCTCCCCGATATCTTTCTCATTATAATAGAGCTATAATATGCTTATCCCGATATTCACTCAAAATAATGGACAGAGATAATAAAAACGCTTTTATTATCTCTGTCTATTAAATTTAGTATCCTC
>CAYMLE010000018.1:11069-15206 GCA_964391115.1 uncultured Herbinix sp.
GACAGAGATAATAAAAACGCTTTTATTATCTCTGTCTATTAAATTTAGTATCCTCTAGTTTTGTTACATCTGACAAATCTTTCTCGGATTTAGGATATTCTTTGGATCAAAGGCCTTTTTTATTCCTCTCATTATTTCAAGGGTTGCAGGATCCATAGCCTCTACCATATAGGATTTCTTCGCATAACCAATTCCATGCTCACCGGATACTTGGCCTCGAAGTTCTCTTGCCTTAGAGTATATCTTGTCCATCGCCTCACCCATCTTCTCTTCCCATTCTTCTTCACTGAGATCATCCTTCAGAATATAGGCATGAAGATTACCGTCACCAGCATGACCAAAGCTTTTAATGCGGACATTTACCTCTTTGTATAAATCATGAATGTACTTCACCATCTCATTTACTGATGCTCTCGGAACCACGACATCCACTTCATCCATATAGGTTGTGGATCCCTTGATTGCCTCCAGGAAGGCTCCTCTGGCTTTCCAGATGGATTCCTCTCTCTCTGTGGTATCGGAGATTAGAATATCTATTGCTCCCTGCTCCAGACAGATCTGTGCCACGTTTTCATAAGATTGTTCGATCTCCTCCGTAGTATTACCATCAAACTTCAGTAGCAGGTATGCATCTGATGTGTTATCTGGAAACTTTTTGCCGAGGTATTTTTCCGCATCCATGATAACCTCTCTCTGCATAAATTCAATTGCAGTCGGTATGGATTTGGATTTAATAATTAAAGGTACAGTTCCAATCGCCTGCTCCAGCGTTGGGAAGGGGATTAATAAGCTGATGGCTTTCTTGGGTAATGGAAGTAGCTTAAGAGTAGCCTTAGTAATGATTCCGAGCGTTCCTTCAGAACCAACCATCAGATCCTTCATAGCATAACCGGTGCTGTTCTTTACAACCTTACCTCCGAATTCTACCACCTTACCATCCGGAAGAACAACCTCCAGACCTCGTACATAGTCTCTGGTAACACCGTATTTCACGGCTCTCATACCACCGGCATTGGTGCTGATATTACCACCGATTGTCGCTGATTTTTCACCGGGATCTGGGGGATAAAATAGATCTCTTTCCTGTACATAAGCAGCCAGTTCCATCAAGAGTACGCCTGGTTCAACCGTTATGGTCAGATTATCCTCATCCAATTCAAGAAAATGATTCATCAGAGTCGTATCTAACATGATGCCATGCTCTATTGCTACGGAGGATCCCACTAGACCGGTTCCAGATCCCCGAGGAGTTACAGGAATGTTATGCTCATAAGCATAAGTCATAAGCTTTGATACCTCTTCGGTAGAGGTCACCTTGATTACGACATCTGGATAGCTTACGGTATCACTTAGCTCATCATGACTGTAATCTTCATTGATATTCTCACCATGGAGAACTCGCTCCGGATCATTGATAATGCTCATGATATATTCAATATCCGCTGAATCGATTCGTTTATAGCTCATATAATTACCTCCATCTATAAATTGCTCTTGTCAAATTGAAAATGTCTCTTATGCCACTCCTCGTCCTGCCTTCAACTGCTGTATCAGGCCCGGAATTACGTCATAAAGGTCTCCTACCAGGCCATAATGCGCTACTTTGAAGATTGGAGCATTTTCGTCCTGATTAATTGCAATGATATGATCGGAATTGTTCATCCCTGCTGCAAACTGAACTGAACCGGATACACCACAGGTAATGATTAGCTTCGGTCTTACCGTCCTTCCACTGAGTCCCACCTGACATTTTGCTTCCATCCAGCCTGCTTCCATAACCGGTCTGGTACATGCCACCTGGCCACCAAGTATGTCTGCTAGTTCCTGTACCAGCTTAAGGTCCTCTTCCTTCTTAATTCCACGGCCAGCAACTACTAAAACATCGGAGGCTTCTATAAATTGTTCCTTTTCCTTCGCAATGATGTCCAGCACCTCTACTTGGCTATGAAGCTTTTCATCTGCTAATTGGCAAAGAATGATATCTCCACTCTCCTTCTCCTGTCTCATTGGTG
The DNA here is from genome assembly GCA_964391115.1 of uncultured Herbinix sp. GTDB lineage: Bacteria > Bacillota > Clostridia > Lachnospirales > Lachnospiraceae > Mobilitalea. The sequence goes on from CAYMLE010000018.1 coordinate 13,082, forward strand.
CATCCATCACCTTATAGCGAACGGTTGCCATCTGAGGCCTCTGATTTGGAGTAATGATCTGTGCCATGATATTACCACCAAAGGCAGGACGTATCTGAACCAGGTCTGTATTTTCCTTGATATCAAGGATGGTACAATCTGCCGTAAGTCCTGTCCGAAGTCTGGCTGCTAATCTAGGAGCAAGCTGTCTACCTACACTGGTTGCACCCATAAGAATCGAGGTCGGCTTATTCGTATTAACAAAATCCTCAAAAGCTGCGGTATAGGGCTCCATTTTAAAGCGATCCAGCTTTTCGTTATCATAAACAAATAATTTATCTACGTTATAATGTAGTATCTCGCGGGCCTGTTCACTAATATTGTGTCCAATCATTACGGCGTAGACCGGATGATTGATCTTCTCAGCCAATTCTCTAGCTTTACCGATTAATTCATAGGTAACTGGATGTATGACTCCATCCACATGATCTACATAAACGGTTATTCCCCTCCACAAACTCTTGTCAATGGACTTCTTCTCTGTATCCTCTACATATTCGACGGCACCCTTAGGTCCTTTCTTCACACAGATTTTGCACATTTTGCAGGCTGAATTTATCTGAAGCTTGCCCTCCTGCTCTTCCATCGCTCCAAAGGGACAAAGCTTTATCATGTCCTCTATCGGTCCAACCAAACTTTGATTAATTACTAATTTTGCCATATTTTTTTACCCCCTAAGCAAATTTCAATTCCTTTAGTTTCGTTAACAGCTGATTTGTTAGCTCTGTAGAATTTCCTTCCCATATCTCCTGATGTGTGTTGTTCTCCGGAGGGAAAATCCGTTCCACCTGAGTTGGCGATCCATTTAATCCGTAATTTTTCTCATCCTTATCCTCTAAATCGGCTAAGGTTATTATCGTAATATCCCGATCCTTGGTCGCTAGTTTTTTCACATAGGAGGGAAGTCTTGGCATGAAGATATCCTTATCCACTGCCAGTAGACAGGGGAAGGTTACCTTAGCAATCTCAATATCTGTGGTCATATCCATCTCTACCACCATGGAGTCCTCTTGGATCTCCTTAATCTTCTTAACATTACTTAGGCAGGGGATATCTAGCCATTCGGAGATCTCCGGACCAACCTGAGCAGTATCACCATCCGTGGTCTGCTTTCCGGTAAGAATCAGATCAAAATCTCCTAATTTCTTAATTCCCTGGGATAGAGTATAGCTAGTAGCTAGAACATCCGCTCCTCCGAATTTACGATCGGAGATCAGTGCGCCGTGATCAACTCCCATGGCAAATGCCTCCCGAATGACTCCTGCTGCCTGACCTGGTCCCATAGAGAGCGCATAGATTGTACCGCCTAGTTCCTCACGGATGCGAAGTGCTGTCTCAATCGCATACAAATCATAGGGATTCATCTTGGACTCTACACCATTTCTCTTTAATACTCCGGTAACTGGATCTACTTCTACCTTGTTGGTATCCGGTACCTGCTTAATACATACTAAAATATTCATACATTTCACCATTCCTTTACTAGTTTAATTTATATTCAAATAGTAACTGATCAATCAATTCTTATCCCAACACTCTTGCCCCTACAAAGGTTATGATACCAACCAGTGCAATGAATAGTAGGAAATATTTGAAGGCCCCTTTTAATAGCTCTCCTTCTTTCCCCTGTAGACTTACAGATGCTACAGCGATTGCAATGCTTTGCGGAGATATGATCTTACCGGAGATGGCACCTGCGGTGTTGGCCGCTGCAATCCAGGTTTGATTTAAGTTAAGCGCCGTGGCCGTCTCCAACTGAAGATTACCGAATAATACACTGGCAGAGGTTCCACTGCCGGTAACAAAGGTTCCAACACCACCCAGGATGGGGGCAAATAAAGGATAGAAGGAGCCTGTAACTGTGACAAACATGAGGGAAATGGAGTTAATCATTCCGCTATAACCCATGAGCTTCGCCATAGCCATAATGGATATAATCGTTACCATGGTCTTGGTCATTTGAAGTAAGGTATTTTTAAATACCACTAGCATCTCTTTCAACCTAGCTCCCTGGAAAAAGCCACCGATAAGTGCCGCCAAGATGATCCACACACCTGGGGTTGCAACCCATGAGAATACATAAGGA
>CAYMLE010000018.1:15216-25807 GCA_964391115.1 uncultured Herbinix sp.
ATAGATCGGTACCGAGGTATTGATGGACGCTAATAGCTCATTGACTGGAGCGATCAGTTTAGAGGTTCCAAGGAGAAAAACAAAGATCAATAGGAAAGGACTCCAGGCTTTTAACGCTTCTTGTCTCGTAACTTTACTTTCGTTATGGTCTTCTCTCGCTTCCAGACAATATTCTGGAGCTACCTCTTTCGCGCCAAATATCTTAGAGGCTAATATGGTGGATATCATGGAGCATACGGAACCGATAACGGCCGGGAGCTCTGCTCCGAGGTACTTGGCCACGAGATATTCCGGTATCAGAAAGGATAGACCAGATATCAAGGTGATCAGACCGATTCCTTTGAATGCTTTCCTTGATTTACCGGTCAGCCACACCAGGAGAAAAGGGGTTAGTATAATCAGTGGCGCCAGGATCATTACGGTATTCGTAGATAGGGCAGTTACATCTAAACCAGTAATCTTGGCAAGGGTTGTCGTAGGGATACCGATGGAACCAAAGGCTGTCGGTGTTGCATTAGCGATTAAGCATACAATCGCCGCAAATACCGGATTAAAACCCAAACCCCAAAGCATACTGGCCGGTATGGCAACCGCTGTACCGAAGCCTGCCATACCCTCCATAAAGCCTCCAAAGCCCCATGCGATTATTAATACCAACACTCTTTTATCCTTTGTTACACTGGCCAGCATCTTTTTAATCGTTTCCATGCTGCCGGTATGAACACATAGGTTGTACGTAAATATCGCAGCTATGATAACGATAATGATTGGCCAAAGAGCAAGAGCAGCTCCCTCCGCAATCGCCGTAACGCTATTAAGCAAGGGCATCTTCCATACAAACACAGCGAGTAGGTAAGAAATAATTAGAGCGGTTACACAGGCCTTAAATCCAGGGATTTTGAAGAAGGTCAGTGCAATGATCAGCCAGATAATTGGCAATAACGCAAGCAAAAATGCGAGTGTCATGTTCATAATTTGTTTCCCCTTTCCGTAAATCGTTCTTGTACAATCATTGCGATACATATAAGATGTGAATTTAATGAATTTTGCAATGATCGAATTCATTTTGTAATGTCTTTTAAATTAAGAAATATTGGTAGGACCACTTTTTATGATAAAAAAATATGTTGCACAACAGGAAGTTATGCAACACCCCCGGTCCATCCAATTTTGCTTAACTGGTAGGACCACTTTGTAATTTTATTATACTTTCAGCAAACATATATGTCAACGAACGTCATATTTTTAACAATAGCTTTGTCTATTTTTACTGATATCTACGTCATTTCGACTAATTTTTAAGATTTTTCTCCAGTTTTTCGTCAATTACACCAAAATGTTTGTTAATTGCTTCATAAGCAAGATTGCGATCCCTATGAATGAGACTGTTTACCATATCCTGATGAGCTTCGTCCAAACGAAGTCGGCTATCCTCCGTACTAAGAATTTCTCGCCTTAAGTCTACGATGAACTGATCTACCAGGTCGGATAACGCTTTCAGTATACCAATAATGAGATTGTTATCGGAAGCCAGCGCGATATTGTAATGAAGCTGCTTATCCAGGATAACATTGAAATCCTCCGTTTCGTGTTCCAGCTGGGAGACAATCTTCTTAAGCTGTTCAATCTGTACATCTGTTATATTATCTATAGCAAGCATAAGTGCCTGCATCTCAAGCGCACGGCGCAATTGGCTAATCTGCCGGTAATCAATCTGATCCAGGAGAAACATCATCGATAAGGTCTCCACTAGATTATTCTCAAAATTACCGGTTAGAAAATTGCCTGCCCCGTGCTGGCTTGTAATGATACCCATGATTTCCAGAGAGCGTATCGCTTCTCTTACCGAATTGCGGCTAATCCCCAACATGTCAGATAGCTCTCGTTCGGCTGGTAGCTTTTCACCAAGCTTAAGGCGTCCTTCCTTGATACTACTTTTAATATATTGTATAACCTTTGTATAGGATTTTGAATGTATGGCCTTCTCGCTCTTCTCTTCCACCTGTAATAATCCTCCGTTCATATTCTACTTATCCTTTGAATAAAAACCTTATAATGATTTCATTAAAACTATTATATAATAATGTCATGGGTAATACAATTGAAATGGAATACCTGTTAGCGATATTCATTAACTCTTTATAGCTTCATATAACCATAACCGTTAACGATGGCCTCCAGCTTTTCTTGATCTTTGCACATCGGGCAGTCCTTGGCATTAAAGCTATGATAATCTGGCAAATCCTGTGCCTTAAATATTGAATAAATAGGAATATCCTCTACCTGCTCCACGGCAGAGAATATTGCACATATTCCACTGATGATACCACCATAATATCGGATTCCATCTAGGCTTTTGCGTATCGTATCCCCGGTTGTTGCTGTAGAATTCAATAACAAAACCTGTTTGTTTTGAATAATTGGCTGAATATTTTCTGTAAATATCATTTGACCGTTCGTATTGAACTCTGGCGAGATTATATTAATCGCTTGTTTGTAGTTCATTGAAATAATAGTTGCCTGTGTTAATTCATGGGCTAAGAAGGCTCCAACCACCTCACAATTATCCATGCATACAATAGTTTCGACGACCACATTGCTCATATATTGCATTGCCAATATCCTTGCTACTTCCGAAGCTTCACTTAACTTCGTTTTCGCTGAGGTTAAATCAATATACAAATTGATGTGGGACTGACTGGTAGCAAAATGCCCAGGAATGACCGTTAGGGAAACCTTTTTACTTCTTGGTGCGTATATCTTAACTGCTCTACTTTCCATGGTATACCCCCCTACCTTATAACAAAGTAGGTAATTGCGAAACATTAAAGTTCGTGTAATTGTATGAACATCAAATACTTGTTCCTCCGCTCCAACGCTCATTCCGCTTAGCTTCCGCTCTGGAACAGTATTAGGTGCTCATACAATATTTGCATTTTACGTGTTTCGCAATTACCTTTATAACAATAAATCCCTACAATGATCCTCTGTTACTACATTTTATTCTACATTGCCTGAAATATCATTGTTTTCTTTATTAAGTAAATACGGGGTTGCGTCAGCTTTGATCACATAAGATGAGCGGTTATTATCCCAGCATTCCAGTATTTACTGTAATGTCGAAACAATAACCGCTCTAAGGTTTCATGAGGATTATAAAATTATTATTATTACACTATTCTTTTCTTCGAACCAATCTGACAATCGACAGGAGGATTACCGCACCTAGTATCGAGACGATAAAGCTCCATAGATTTAATCCGGTAGCCGGTCCTAAACCAAAGAAAGCCGCTACCCAACCACCGATAAATGCTCCAATAATACCTACTAGCAGATTAAGACCAAAGCCCATCTGCCTGTCATGGCCAGTTATCTTACTTGCAAGCCAGCCAGAGATTCCACCTAGAATTAACCATACCAAAAGGTTACCGATTTCAGGCATAAAAATTCCTCCTTCTTGAGTTACGGGAATATAACTTGTGAGCTATCAATTGCTCTTTATTAATACTCCTTATCTATTAAATCATTCGATTTTTCCAGAACATCCTCCTTAATATCCTCCAGCTTTTCTCCGATCTCTGATTTCATATTCTGAAGTTTTCCACGAAACTCCATCTCCTCATTATCAGTTAATTTTCCTGCTGTCTCTTTAAGTTTGCCCATCAGTCGATCCTTACTATTATTGAGATTCTTCATACCATCTGCCTCCTAATGCTAATCCAGACCACAAGAAGTCATAGAAGCTTCCTCTATGATAGCTCTCCCTATGGTTCTTAATAATAATATGAATCATTTCATCAAAAGCTATTCAGGGACTGTATATTCACTGATTGAATGGCTTAATCCTTTTTATAGGTTTTATCTAGAGTCTCCCAGATACCGGTAAGATACATGGCACCCAGAGCTCGATCATATAGGCCATATCCAGGTCTTCCTGTCTCGCCCCAGATCATTCTGCCATGGTCGGGACGAAGATAACCATCAAAATGATTCTTATGAAGAGCTTTTAGAATCGCTACCATATCGAGAGAACCACTAGGAGAATAATGAGCACTTTCCTCAAAGCTTCCATCCTCAAGAAGCTTAACATTCCTCACGTGCATAAAATGTATTTTGCCCTGTGCGGCATATTTATCTACCATTCGCACAATATCATTAAAATGAGCAGAGCCCAGGGACCCGGTACAGAAGGTAAGTCCATTATATTTACTATCAACTAACTTTAAGAAGCGATCTAGGTTCACCTCATTCGTTATAATTCTAGGAAGTCCAAAGATGCTGTACGGCGGATCATCCGGATGAATCGCCATCTTCACATCGTATTCTTCTGCCACAGGAATAATCTGCTTTAAGAAATATTCCAGGTTGGTCCACAGAGCCTCTTCATCTACCTTAGAGTATTTTTCAAAGATATCTCCCAGCTGTTCCTTTGTATAACTAGAATCCCAACCTGGAAGTGATAATTCTCCCTGAAGAGGATCCATCTTCTCCAACTGCTCCTTGTAGTAAACTAAAGCTGTGGATCCGTCCTCCAACGCCTTATCCAGCTGAGTTCTGGTCCAGTCAAATACCGGCATGAAGTTGTAACAGATCACCTTAACTCCTGCCTTACCTAGGTTTCTGATATTTTCCTTGTAATTCTCGATGTATTTATCCCTAGAGGGTAGGCCTAGCTTAATGTCTTCATGTACTGGTACACTTTCGATAACATCGAATTTTAAGCCATTTGCTTCGACTTCCTCCTTCCGCTTGCGAATACTTTCTTCGCTCCATATATCGCCTACTGGTACATCATAGATTGCGGTAACTATAGAATGCATACTGGGTATCTGGCGAATGTACTCAAGCTTTATAGAATCCTCCTTGCCATACCAGCGAAATGATAATTTCATTACTTTTGTCCTCCTGTTAAGTTATTTATTGTACTTTATCTGTCCGTTATCGTGCGAATCAATCAAGATCCCAAGCGATCCAAAAAATATATTGATATAAAGTCTACGATAATTCTTATAAGTTATTATGACCCACCATCCTAAACTTATATTCATTCGTCTTATTTAACAAACTAAATTTCTACCAAGGATTACGACAAGGTCTTTATATAATTTATCCTATTCATGACGTATAGTCTATCATTGCTTGAATAAATCGACTGCCATACTTCTCTAGTTTAAACTGGCCAACTCCTGATACCGTCAGCATGCTTTCCTCTGTAACTGGCTTCACTATGCTAATCTCTTTGAGCGTCTTGTCAGAGAATACAATATAGGGTGGAACCTTCTCTTCTCTGGCTATCTCCGTTCGAAGACTACGTAGAACTTCAAAAAGCTCTGTATCCATATCTGCCTGCTCCAGCTTAGAGGATGAGCTGCCAATGGCTGATCGAGTCCCCTTACGAGAACGGCTTTTCTTCATCTCACCAATACTTCCTTCGGCTTCCTCAATATCATCTTTCGCTAATACAGATTTCTGAGGAAACTTCATAATCACGGACTGCTTGCCTTCCATCACCATATGAGAATCATTAGTAAGCTTCAGAATCGGATATTCATCATTGGTCATATGAAGATAGTTCTTGAGAATCATATGATTCAAGACCTGTCGAAGCCGGACGATCGATACCTCTGACAGACTTCCATAATACTCATCCTCTGTCATCCGGGTTTTTCGGATCTTCGCATTATTACTGCCATGAACCGTATCTATAATCGTTACCATGCCATACCGTTGACGGCTACTTTGAACGCATCCAATAAGGGATATGGCGATTGAAGTAACATCCATCTCTTCAAATTCAGTGAGGCAGTTTGAGCAGTTTCCGCAATAATTTGAACCGTATTCATCGAAATACCTGAGAATGTAATCTCTCAAGCATTCCTTGGTAAAACAGTAAAAGGTCATTTTCTTTAAGCGTTCTCTGTCTCGTTCCTTAACCAGCTCCAGGGTATAAGGGTCTAGCTCATGATTCTCCATATTGTTATCGATAAAGAATTGATTCGTCACAACATCCTGGCCTCCATAGAGCAGAATGCATTCGGACGGTTCCCCATCTCTACCGGCTCTACCTGCCTCCTGATAATAACTCTCTAGATTCTTAGGCATATTATAATGAATGACATATCTGACGTTTGATTTATCAATTCCCATCCCAAAGGCATTGGTTGCCACCATAATCGGCTTCACATCATAGATAAAATCCTCCTGGTTCTGTCTCCGTTCCTCGTCCCTAAGCCCTGCATGGTACCTAGTCACCGGCACTCCTTCCGCTTGGAGACGATCACATACCTCTTCAACATTTTTACGAGTTAGACAGTATATGATGCCACTTTGTCCACGATGTTTTTGAATATACTTACTGACCGTTTCATATCGATCCTTTGGAGTTTGTACCGAGAGTTTCAGATTCTTCCGGTCGAAGCCGGTGGTTAAGACATAAGGAGACTGTAGCTTAAGCATTTTAATAATATCCTGGACAACTTCCTTCGTAGCGGTTGCTGTAAATGCACTTACAACCGGACGTCTTGGAAGTCGATCAATAAACTCAACAATCCTAAGATAACTAGGCCTAAAATCCTGTCCCCACTGAGAAACACAGTGGGCCTCATCCACAGTAATCATCGAAATATCAGCATTTAAAGCAAAATCCAGAAAGTCCTCCGCTAGCAGCCGCTCTGGTGCTACATAGATGATATCATAACGTTCCTCTTTGGCGTACTGTAGCGCTAGACTGTACTGGTATGCGGTTAGCGAGCTGTTTAGAAAGGCTGCATGAACGCCTGCCTGATTCAGGGCACTTACTTGGTCCTTCATCAAGGATATCAAAGGTGATATGACCAGGGTAATACCCTTAAAGATTAGCGCGGGTATCTGAAAGCAGATGGACTTGCCTGCTCCGGTTGGCATTATTCCGACGGTGTCCTTCCCATCTAAAATACTGTCAATCAGCGCCTCCTGTCCTTCGCGAAAGTCATCGTATCCAAAATGCTGTTTTAATCGTAACTGTTTTTCTTTCAATCTATATCTCCTCTAATGTATATCATCTTTAATCTTTAATCCATGTATCTACTGGATAACTTCTTCTCTAATCTATAATATCTAATCTCTATCATCTCGAATCTCTTACCTATGACCATCTAATACATCTCTATATCTTCTTTATCGCCATCCTTGGGAATAGCATTATGCTTACCTATCTCCCATATAGCTTCTCAGTTCATGGGCAAACGCATCTACAACCGGTAACTCTTTGGTTTGAGCCAAATCAATTCCGCATTCCCGGCAGGTTTCAGCTAAAACACTATATATAAAAGGATTTCTTACAAATAGGGTTCTCATCTTACCATGCTGTAACATAAAATCAGTACATATTCCAAAAATAGCCTGTACCGGATCCATACCTGGCTTGAGTAGCTGTTGAGCTACGGCGATTCCATTCTCTCTATCCATCATCATTAGAAGCTTTGGATTGATAGGGCGTCCAAATTCTTCATCGGTTAACCCTTGATTCATGTAGATCATGTCTAGCTCGAACTGAATTGGAAGTATATTCATCTTCCTTATTTTAGCTTTCAGAATATCATCCTCCAGTTCAATCTCCGGATACTCTCTCTGTGGGCATTGCAGCGGTGCACCATAACTAAGCCACTGGTCTTTCTCTTGGCTGAAATGACGCATTAAGGTCTGTCCCTTCTCAAAATCCACCTGTAACCCTTGTTCAATATATGCCCGCAAAGCCATATGTAGCTGCTGATAAGCCTCTGTCAGTAATACAACCTCTTCACCATCTAGTTGGTAAGGCATAAACCCCTTTTTGTAAGAGGTAAAATCAATCCATTGATTATTGCCACGAAAACGATAACCAAGGGCACGAATAATTTCATACTGTTTTTCTTCCAGCTCATCCCTGTCACAGAAATAGCAGGTTAACGTATTTTGCTCAAGCATTAGATAATCGATTGGAATCCCATTATCCTCTGTGTCCGCAATATCATAAAAATCGTTTAAACCATCATAGTCAACATAGGTGCTAATCCCGAAGCAAGTCCCACCCCTACCCATAACACTAAAAAAACAGGGTTCATTTCTGTTTGGCAGCTGTACCGTAATGATATCCATATCCCATAGGTGATTCCAGGGCTTTAGTTCCTTTATTTTTATGGTGATATCATATAACTCTTTCCATTGTTCGAGGGTTGCTTCTGTTCTCATGGACTTACTCTCCTTTTTTATCCTTTATCGATGGTATAATCAAGCTGATATTTATAACAAATCTACCTACCTTCAAGTTGTTCTTCTATGTCTATTTTCAAACCCTTTTCTGTTTCATACGAATTTATTTTCCTTAACTTCTATGATTTGATAAAATCTATATTTCATAATATCACAACCATCTACATGTTTCTAGTGGTAGAAACAATAAGGTGAATCATTAAATCTAGATGCTAATATTTCTATTTCGTATAACGTATAATGAAGTGTAATTATCTCAATAAATTTAACTGAATAACACTGAACCCAACCTTTTTCACCGACACGGTTGATTTATCTATTGATTTTTACTAAAATGATGGGATAGTATATCATTATGACAAGGAGGATAAACATGAATCACAATCGGATAAAATTACTGGCAAAGTTATTTATAACTACCTTTTATATAAGTGCCTTTACCTTTGGCGGAGGCTTTGTAATCATTACCCTAATGAAAAAGAAATTTGTAGATGAGCTACATTGGATTGATGAGGAGGAGATGCTGGATCTGACCGCCTTAGCCCAGTCCTCTCCTGGGGCGATTGCTGTTAATGCTTCGATATTAGTTGGCTACCGAGTCAGTGGCTTTGTAGGAACCATCGTAGCCGTATTAGGGACCATTCTGCCCCCGCTTATCATACTCAGTATTATCTCTCTCTTCTATGCGGCTTTTAAGGATAACCATATCGTCGCTGTCGTTCTGAAGGGAATGCAAGCTGGTGTGGCTGCGGTTATCATAGATGTTGTATTGAATCTTGGAAAACCCCTTGTGAAAAGTAAAAATATTTTGAATATTATTATTTTGTTAGCCACTTTTATTGCAACCTATTATTTCAAAATCAATGTCATTTACATCATACTCACCGCTGCTTTAATTGGCATCATAAAGGCATTCACGAAAAAGAAGGGAGGTAGCCTCACATGATTTATCTGCAATTATTCCTTAGCTTCTTGCAAATCGGTTTATTTAGCATTGGAGGAGGCTATGCGGCACTCCCACTTATTCAATATCAGGTGGTTGACCATCATCGCTGGTTGTCCTTATCCGAGTTTACTGATCTGATAACAATCGCTGAGATGACACCGGGTCCGATTGCTATCAATTCTGCAACCTTTGTAGGAACAAGAATTGCTGGCCTACCTGGGGCTCTGATTTCTACCTTTGGTAATGTCCTGCCTTCCTTTGTCATCGTATCCATCCTGGCTTATCTATATTATAAATATAAAAATGTAACCCTACTGCAAGAGGTCCTGTCCTCGCTAAGACCTGCAGTAATTGCCTTAATTGCTTCTGCCGGTCTCTCCATTCTGACAATGGTTGTCTGGAACGGTAGTAATGTCGGAAGTTTTATAAACAGAATCAATGGAGCCGGTCTGATCATCTTTCTTATCGCGTTAGCTCTACTTCGAAAGGTTAAATTGAGTCCAATTAAGGTTATGATGCTATCAGGGGTAATCGCTTTTGTTATGGATTCCATAGGGGTACTATAGGATTCTATCCTTACTCATCTTGGCAGTCGTAAGTTTATAGCAAATCTTTGTTTCTTAAATCCTCTCGGATCATACCGAGGGCTTCTGTAACAAAGGCATCCATCCTGTCTTGATCTAGGTAAGGGTATTCCCTATCTAGGTCACCATGGAACGTATTATAGAATTGGGATATATAACCGATCTGATTTTCAATAGCCACTTCAGAATAATAATCCAAATATGTATTTGGGAAGGTAGTTATCTTGTCAAAGATTCGAAAAGTCCTAAATTCCGGATGATCTCTCAGGTATTTGTGATCGAGGTCATACCAGTCTTCCTTCACAACCCAGATGAATTTATCATCCCGCTGAAACTGTTCAAGATACTTCTCCTTCGTCGGCTGGTGTATCTTTATCTTCCACAGAATGTCCGTGAGGAGATGAACATAATACCCTAAATAAAAAGAAAAACCACTAGTATCTTTCTTATCCTTAAGATACCTCTCATAAAATGCATCACTATCTATACTTTCCTTCGTGTTGGATCTCATCCAATGGGAAATATCCGTTGGAGGACTAAACTTACTCCAATCCTCATTCGGTTCCCCACAGTCCGGTCCGATATTGCCGACAATAAACTTCTCGACCTCCCCCTGTACTTCCTCTAATAATCCATCGGCTATTCGAAAATGTACCATCCAACTCGCCATAATTAATCCTCCCCTAAGTGAAATAAATACTTTGATTTCCATATTAATACATTGATGAGTGTTTTGCAATGAAGATTTAAGCTTATGATTAGTGCCATGAAATTAAGAGCATAATCAAAGCGATGAAGAAAGACAGTTTAATCAGGCAATCCGGATGGAGAT
>CAYMLE010000018.1:25817-28724 GCA_964391115.1 uncultured Herbinix sp.
GAGATGCAATAAAACTATGCAAATTGATAAACAATAAGCTATTGTGATAGACATATAATCAGTTATGTGGGATATCCAACTAGCTATGAAGCTTAAATCAATTGACCCATCAAACAATGTCGTGATAACTAAGAAAATGGATTGATTGATATGATTACAGTTAAGGGATATAATAATAGTACAAATGATGAAACAAAGGAGCTTACATAAATGAAGACAATTGAAGTAGTTGCAGCAATCCTTGTTGATAAGGATAAAATTCTAGCTACCAGACGGGGTTATGGCGATTTTATTAATCAATGGGAATTTCCCGGTGGTAAGATGGAATCAGGGGAATCAAAAGAAGACGCTCTTCGTAGAGAACTTCGTGAGGAGCTTAAGGTTGAAATTGATATCAAAGATTTTTTATGTACGATTGATTATGATTATCCTAACTTTCATCTGACGATGCATTGCTATATGAGTAGTATCAAGGATGGTTACAAATTAACTCTTGTAGAACATAATGATGCCAAATGGCTTGCTGCTGACGAATTAGAAATATTACAGTGGTTGCCTGCTGATATTGAGATATTGGGGCATATAAGGGAATGGTTTAGATTAAAGTAATTTCAGTGTTTTATATAGGTTTAATTCATTTTAGCTGTCCCATTCAGTTAACAGGACTCACGATAAGAAGCTTTTCAACTGACTTTAAGAAAAGCTTCTCTAAATTATTGTGTTCAAATATTATAATGCGCTAACCTTCCACACTGGACAATGTTTAGCTGAGGCAATGCAGTTAGAACACATACTACAAGGAATAATATCCTTTCCGCAGTTAGGACAACTTGATATTCGATCACTAACTATGAATACTTCTGTTTCGCATGCTGGGCACAGCTCCCATACTTTATTTTCTTCTATAAGATTTTGCATATATCCTCCTCTTATCACAGTACATATTTCGTTTGATCTGTCACAGATTAAAATAATATACAGTGTTCTTTCAACAAAAGTTGTATTAGATACTTATATCTTTATGCCATAATAATTTACATATTATTCTGTTAGATAAGAATAAATATCTGCTCGGACCGGAGTATCAAGATGATATGTTATCTCAACCGCATTTTTATTTGTATTTTTCATTACAACAGGATTCGGTTTACCAATTGCATAAATCTCACCTAAAAAGTAGAATTCTTTTGATGTTTGATCATCCTTATTTTTACGTACAAACAAATAAATATTTGTTCCTGCTTCTCTAGCACGATAAATTGTTTGTACGTCCTTAGATTCAGGCGTTCTGGGTTGTTTCGATAAGGCAATCAGTTTGGATGGAGATATAAACCTATCTTCATATTTAATTGAATCACTTATATTCTCATCTTTCTCATAATTAATAAAAACAGGGAATGTATTCGTTCCTTCATCATATTTGTAACCACCAATATTTTGTGCAACAATATTTTTATCCCAATTTAAAAGTTTACAAGCATCCTCATAGGTGTATTTTTGATATAATACAAAATTAGTGTTTTTATAAATATCATCATAATTAGTTTTAAATCTATTTATACCAAAATTCAACAGTTCATCTACGAGACTTAGAAAAACATCGTCTTGAATGGCAATATAAAAATTTTCGGATATTCTAATATCCGCTCCCTCTTTTTCAATAAATATGCTATTAGAATATTTTTTCTTGATGATCTCATTCGTAACAAAATTATTAGTAAGTACACTAACTACACTCTTAAAAGTTGCCTTGCTCAAGGAGATACCCAACTCATTATAAACATCATTTGAAACCATTTTCATAATTCCTCGATGATAATGTAATAAGCGCTTGAGTACTAATAATTCATGAATTCTCTTACCATTCGCTATTTTTTGAGAAATGAACAATAACATTTCTTCCTTCTGTGGACTTAATTCTATCATATAATCTTCTTCATATTTTTTTAGAAAATTATGATATGATCCCAAATTTCTGTTATCAAAGATTCTCATAACATCAATAGATCCAAAAGTTTCAAAATCATCTAGTTTAGGTATTCGTCCTAGCATATTCTTTAAGTTCTGGTACTCTTCCTTTAATAGCTTCACATCACTAAATTTAGCCGAATCAATAGCAGAATAAATCCTTTGCTTAGCAATCGCATCAAAATTAACAGTAGAGCAACCCGGAATAATACGATTACCTTCAGCAATATATTTACGAATAGTATCCTTGTTATAACTTCGGTCCCCTGATAAAGCGATTGGAATCAGGAAGTTTTTATTATAATTTCCGATAAAATCTATAACCACTACATAATTTTTATTTTCATATTTACGTAATCCTCTACCTAATTGTTGAATAAATATAATCGATGATTGAGTTGGTCGAAGCATGACCACTTGGTTAATACTTGGAATGTCTACCCCCTCATTAAATATATCTACAGTAAATATGTAATCCAAACCATTCAATCGATCATTTTGTTCAAGCTTTTGAATAGCCTCTTCCCTTTGGTCCTGAGATGCATCACCACATAATGCTATTGTTTGATAGCCTCTAATATTAAATTGCTTTGATAACTCCTTTGCTTCTTCCTGACGGCTGCAGAAAATAAGTCCTCTTACTCTTTCACCACAATATCCATAGTACTCAATTTTTTGAATTATGTTATCCACCCTAATATCACTAACAAGTTTATTAAAACTAGTTACATCATCAATAACTTCACCATTAATTGACAATTCGCTTATGCCAAAATAATGAAAGGGACAAAGCATATCCTCTTCCATCGCTTGTTGCAACCTAATTTCATATGCAATGTTATAATCAAAAAGCTGAAAAACATTAAAACCGTCCATTCTTTCTGGTGTCGCAGTCATACCTAACATAAATTTAGGCTTAAAATAGTTAATGATCTTTTT
>CAYMLE010000019.1:0-12052 GCA_964391115.1 uncultured Herbinix sp.
GATAGGAAAAACATTCTGAACCTAATCTAGTTTCGGGAAAAAGAAATCCATTAAATGTACTGGTCCTTCCATAACCTCCCGACCAACGAATAGAGTCAGATCAGGCTTAATTTTAATAGACCATTTTATCAAAGCAATCGTACCATTTGTGATTTCTATACCTGTTATGCTACGGGGATGTATACAGCTGCCATCATTAAAATATAGAGTTTCACCCTTATTGGGAAAAACGGGACGATGAGTATGGCCACAGATAAGCATCTGATTTTGTGAATCGGACCAATCCATCAACTTTTTCTCTACGGTGTTTTTCTTGTCATTATTCTTCGCTGCACTGGTAGGATCTCGAATACCGATGAGCTCTAGTGGCCTCCAAAGATAACGAACCAAAAAGCGGGATAGTCGCCAAAGAGTATCATTTAGAACATCTGCCTGGTGCCCGTGAGTTAGAAAAATACCATAGTTTGTATTGGCATAGGAGAGAAATAATCCTTCATGAATTTGTATACCAGGAAATAATTCAATTTCATCTTGATAGGTATCGCAATAAAAGGTTTTGCATTTCGTTCCGTAGTATTGAGGATTTCGTTTGACGATATCATGATTTCCATAAATCATGTGTAAACGGCCTTCACGATAATATTGGGACATCAGCCAATAAGGATCGCTGTGAGTCTGTATAATGTTTTTTAGGCTTCTGTTTTCCCAGAGTTCATCCCCGTCACCTAGCTCAATGTAGGTATATCCTCGATCATAGTAATAGGTTAACGCTGCTAAAAACAGGTTCTGATTATCCAGGAAATTATCAGACCATCCACCAACACCTCGGTGGCAGTCACTCATGATGATAATTCTTGAGTAATTATTAATGGGTATTCTCGGTGAAGAAGCTAGAACCTGGGATAATCGTTTCAATGTTGACAAATTGATCCCCCCTAATCCACCTCTTGCTTTTTAATGTAGCCACTGATTTTATTAAAGCTTTCAAATACCTGTAATGGTTTACCCATATTCAATATTTGACGATACATATTCGGAGATTCATTTCGCACTATTTCCAGTTTATCTAAGGTATCGGTATACTCGTCGGTCAGATATTGATAGGCTTCACAGAAGGAACGGTTATTTTTTTGCATAATCCGCTCTGTAAAATCGGTTCTACTAGCCGGTTGTGAGGTATGAGGCTTGGTAAAACGTACATATACTCTGCGGCCACGGACTGCAAAATCCGTATCGGTATAGCCGATTTTTGTTAGAGCTTCTCCAAAGGCATAGGCCATCTTATGGTCATACATTTCTAGTATAATATCCATGGATAGTTCATCTGGGTCGGAAAATTCGCCTAGCTTAAAGCCGGTTATCCACCAATGGTAGGCAGATCTAGTAAACAAGAGATTCCCATTTTTTCGAAAAGCGAAGGACATATTAATACGGTCCTCATCCTTAACACAGTAATAGAAGGTGCCATTAAAAAATCCAGGAATGTTCAAATTTGGCCCGGTTGTATAATAGATACCGACCTCACCGCCGGTCGTCATGCCGTATTGTCCTTTCCAGAACTCAATCAGATATTTGACACCTTTGTATTCAAACGTCACTGGCTCACAATCTATAATCATGCTAAACACAGAGGATGCTTCATCGTATAACCTACAGTATCCAAACCTTCGTTGCCATCCGTTCATTACGGAATAGAAAAAGTCCTGAGTTGGATCGTAAGCAAAACCAAAGGGCTCCAAATCTTTATTTAATTCCTCGAGTCGCTCTGGATTGGTTCCAACCACATCGGTTATTGGACGGACAACTTCATTTTTTGCTTTCTTTTTCTTTTTTTGGATTCGTTTCATAAAAAACCTTGTAAAGAACAATAAACCCAGCAGTATTACAATGGTCAAGAATTTATTCTGTAAATAAAAATTCCATAGAATGGAAGCACTTATTATCTCAAATTGAATAAATCCGGATTGTAAAAGTAACATAATATTCAACTCCCTTCGTTATGATATATATCATCATATTCCTATAGGGAGACGGTTGTTAAAGATATACGACTAGGCATGTAGAATATTTTTAAAGAGTTATAAATATGAAATCCGACATTGACATATATTTTGAAAGGGATATAATTTTCGTTAAAGGTTTGAAATAATGTAGGCCTTATTAAAGATGAATAGGAGAATCAATATGAGTGAAAATTGTAACCATGACTGCAATAGCTGCGGTTCAGAATGTAATGATAGAGAGACAAGCAAGAATGATTTTCGGCTAAAACCCCACGAGCTAAGCAACATTAAGAGAGTCATAGGCGTCGTTAGTGGAAAAGGTGGTGTAGGTAAATCTCTTGTTACTTCCTTGATGGCAGTAAACATGAACCGGAGAGGATATCACACTGCTATTTTGGATGCAGATATCACTGGACCCTCCATTCCGAAATCCTTTGGAATGAAAGAGAAAGCAAAGGGCAATGAACTAGGACTATTACCTTCGAGAAGTAAAACCGGAGTAGATATAATGTCCGTAAATCTTTTATTAAATAACGAAACCGATCCTGTGGTATGGAGAGGACCTATCATAGCAGGAACAGTAAAGCAGTTTTGGTCCGATGTTATCTGGAGTGATGTGGATTATATGTTTGTAGATATGCCTCCGGGGACTGGAGATGTACCGCTAACCGTATTTCAGTCCATGGCTGTGGATGGAATTATTATCGTTACCTCACCCCAGGAACTGGTATCCATGATAGTTGGAAAAGCAGTTAAGATGGCAGAGATGATGAACATTCCCATATTGGGCATTGTAGAAAATATGTCCTACTTTAAATGTCCTGACTGTGGAGGAGAACATGCAGTCTTCGGTGAAAGTCATGTAGAGGAGATTGCCAAGGAACATAACATACCCTTATTCGCAAGAATACCAATCGATCCAAAGTTTGCTGCTGCCTGTGACAAGGGAATGATCGAATTATTTGAAGGAGATTATTTGGATAAAATTGCTGAACATCTGGAAAAGCTATAATATGCCTGAAGTAGATACCTTAGTGCTAGTATCAGTGCTATCATAGGAGGCTATTTTTGCTATCATAGGAGGCTACTTTTGCTTGACAATTTAAATATCAACCTTTATTATATGGAATATTGTCACATGATAATGTTACTTGATTTGAACACTTACCGAAATGGGTTGAACGATGAAAAAAAATGATTTGATTTTAGTTGGAATATGTCTTTTACTAGGTATTGTCTTTATTGTTTTTCTACTATTTACAAGATCGGAAGGCAGTAAGCTATTGATAACCGTAAATGGTATTGAATATGAAACCTTGGAACTCAATAAGGATACAACCTACACCTTAGAACTAGATAATGGACAATGGAATACCTTTGTTATAAAGGATGGATATGTAGATATGACGGATGCTAGCTGTCCGGATGGGATCTGTGTTAATCATAATGACATTCATTTCAATAATGAGACGATAGTATGTCTACCGAACAGAGTGGTATTGCAGATTCTGGAAGGGGAAGAGAGTGATATTGATGCAGTTGCCAAATAGCACTAGAAGAAAAAAGGAGTTTGAATGAAAACCAAGAAAATTGCAATCTATGGACTACTGATCGCCTTGGCGTTCATCTTTAGCTATATTGATAGCTTAATACCATTTCCCTTTGGTGTTCCGGGTATGAAGCTTGGACTGGCTAATCTGGTGGTTCTTGCTGCCTTATATAGTTTGGGAGTGAAGGAATCCTTTGTATTGTCCATCGTTCGGATTATCTTAGTAGGCTTTACCTTCCGGGCCCTATCAATGCTTGCCTTCAGTCTGGCAGGTGGTATACTTAGCTGGCTGATGATGGTGTTATTTAAGAAGAATAATTGGTTTAGCATTGTGGGAGTTAGTATTATCGGTGGTATTTCACACAATGTTGGACAGATTATCGTAGCGATATTTTATGTAAGTAATATTATGATTATTTACTATTTACCCTTCTTATTAGTATCCGGTGTAATCACCGGTGTCTTAATTGGAATTCTAGGATCCATGGTAGTAAATAGACTTAAGAATATTATGTCAAACTGATAACAACAAATACTGTTCCGGAGTTGTAGTTCTTGAAATTAGCATTGGAGCAATGCATAATATGCTATAGAAATATGTGTTTGTTGTCCATACAATTGTTTCGTCTTTAATGTTTTACAATTGATTCATTATTATGTGTATACAAAAGGGATGGGAATATGGCGAAATTATACTTTAAATATGGCGTAATGGGTAGCTCTAAAACAGCCCAGGCTTTAATTACGAAATTTAATTATGAGGAACGGGGAATGCAGGTTTGGCTAATCAAGCCCCAGACGGATAAGCGGGATGGGGAAGGGATTATCAAATCCCGGATTGGGCTATCAGAAAAAGCTTATGTTCTACCTTCTTCCGAGAATGTATATAGTAGCTTTCAGAAGCTGGAACGGAAGGTCGATGTCATTATCGTGGATGAATGTCAATTCCTAACGGAAGAACAGGTTAATCAGCTTTCCATGATAGGTATCAACTATAACATACCGATACTCTGCTTTGGTTTGCGGACAGACTTTCGCACAAAAATGTTTCCAGGAAGCAAGCGACTGCTGGAAATCGCTGATTCTATTACAGAGATTAAAACCATCTGTTCCTGTGGGAAAAAAGCAACCGTTAATGTTCGAATGGACAGTAGTGGCAGAATTATAACAGAAGGCGAACAAATCCTACTGGGTGGAAATGATACCTATACACCAATGTGTTACCAATGTTTTATAGAAGGTGTAAAAAAACAGGAAGAAATGGATGAAACAAGTTGTAATTGATATAATATAGATTATAAAAAAAATATGTAGTTCAGACTACATATTTTTTTATGTGCGATGGACTATCATGAATGAGTTTGGATAGACAACAAAACAAATAATACGCATAAAAATACAAGGGTTTGACATTTTAATCATTTTGTCCAAACAGTTGAAAATTCCAGTAGATTTAGTATAATTAGTATGACGGTGCATGTACCGAATAAAAGTAGGAGGTTACATTTATGAAGAAAATAATTTCTATGTTATTAGTGTTTGTCTTAGCACTTAGTATGCTGGCAGCTTGTGGCACTAAAGATGAGACTGGTAAGGATAGTGGTGATTCTAAAGACAGTGATGCTTATGAAATTGCCTTGATTACAGACAAAGGTAATATTGATGACAAATCCTTTAACCAGGGCTCATGGGAAGGTGTTGTAGAATTTGCTGAAGCAAACAATTATACACACCAGTATTACAAACCAGAAGAGGCTTCTGACATCGGTTATCTTGCAGCTATCGATCTTGCTGTCGATGGTGGCGCGAAGGTTGTTGTTACACCTGGTTTCTTATTTGAGGTTGCTGTTTATGAAGCTCAAACCAAGTATCCTGAAGTTAGGTTTATCCTTTTGGATGGTGCTCCTCGTACAGCAGATTACTCTGTGTTCGAGACTAAGGCAAATGTTGCCAGCGTTATGTATAATGAAGAGCAGTCCGGATATTTAGCTGGCTATGCAGCTGTTAAAGATGGTATGAAGAAACTTGGATTTATGGGTGGTATGGCAGTTCCCGCCGTTCAGGCCTTTGGTTATGGTTTCTTAGAAGGTGCTCAGGATGCAGCAGAAGAACTAGGTCTTGCTGAGAATGAAGTAACAGTTACTTATCATTACACTGGTAATTTTGAAGAAAATGATACCAATAAGGCTACCGCTAAGACCATGTATCAGGAAGGCGTAGAAGTAATCTTTGCCTGTGGTGGTTCTGTTGGTAAGAGTGTTATGGCGGCTGCTGCAGAAGCTGGCGCTAAAGTAATTGGTGTAGACGTTGACCAAAGATATGATAGCGATACGGTTGTAACTTCAGCTACAAAGGGTCTAGCAGCTTCTGTTATTGCTGTTCTTGATTCCATTTACAAAACCGATAGTTGGGCTAATTACTCTGGTAAGACAACCTACTTCAGCGCTGCTAATAATGGTGTAGGTCTTCCTGTCGAAGTTATTGGTGATGCGAATGCAAATGCATTTGATAGATTCTCCAGCTTTGATAAAGCAGCCTATGATGCAGTATTTGCAAAATTAGTAGATGAAACCATTATTCCGGTTCGTACCATTACGGTTGCTGATGCCACTGGTGTTGCAACTGCAGAGGAATTAGTAAGCGGTCTTGGTTTAACTAAGGTTGCTGTTGTGGTTAGATAATATCCCCATAGCGAAGCATGCCTTAGGCAAGTAGATATTCCAAAGGGGAAAGACATTGTCTTTCCCCTTTCTACTAAATATCATATAACGGAAGTAATTACGACGGAATGGATAGTTCCGTTAAACGTGGAGGGTGCCAGTGGAAGATTATATTATTGAAATGCTCCATATAACGAAAGAATTTCCTGGAATCAAGGCGAATGATGATATAACTTTAAAGCTTCGTAAAGGGGAAATTCATGCACTACTCGGTGAGAATGGTGCAGGTAAATCAACTCTTATGAGTGTTCTTTTTGGACTTTATAAGCCGGAAATTGGAGAAATTAAGAAGAATGGCCAGACTGTAAAAATCAACAATCCAAATGATGCGAATGCTCTAGGTATCGGTATGGTGCATCAGCATTTTAAACTGGTTGAGATATTTACAGTATTGGAGAATATTATACTTGGCGTTGAACCTAAGAAGATGGGTTTTATTCAAAAACAAACAGCCAAAGAAAAAGCAATTTCCCTAAGCGAACAGTATGGGTTAAAGATAAATCCCGACGCAATAATTGAAAAGATATCCGTGGGAATGCAGCAAAGAGTTGAAATACTTAAGATGCTGTATCGTGATAATGACATACTTATATTTGATGAACCGACCGCTGTTCTGACTCCACAAGAAATTGATGAGTTGATGGATATCATGCGTGGTTTTGCAAAGGAAGGTAAATCAATTCTGTTCATTACCCATAAGTTGAATGAGATAATGGCTGTGGCAGACCGCTGTACGGTTCTTCGTAAGGGTAAATGCATTGGCACAGTTGATATAGAGGGCACGACGAAGGAAGACTTGTCCAGAATGATGGTTGGCCGTGACGTCAATTTTAAGGTGGATAAGGATGAGGTTGCACCAAAAGAAATCGTCTTATCCGTTAGAGGAATGACAGTTCCCTCAACAACTCATAAGAATAATGCCGTTAAGAATGTATCTTTTGATGTGAGAGCTGGTGAGATCGTTTGCTTAGCAGGTATTGATGGAAATGGTCAAACCGAATTTATATCTGCGCTGACTGGTCTTGAAAAAATGAGTCAGGGTTCCATTACACTTGCGGGTAAGGATCTAACCAAAGCCTCCATTCGCTCGCGATCTAAATCTGGAATTAGTCACATTCCTGAGGATCGTCATAAGCATGGTCTGGTATTAGATTATAGCCTAGAAGATAATATGGTATTACAACGATATTGGGAACCCCGATTCCAAAATAAAGGATTTATACGAAAAGGTGAAGTAAGAGATTATGCTCAGAAGCTAATTCAACAATACGATGTAAGAAGTGGCCAGGGACCGATTACGTTATCGAGAAGTATGTCCGGAGGAAATCAGCAAAAAGCTATTGTTGCCAGAGAAATTGATAAGGATCATAAGCTACTGGTGGCCGTACAACCAACTCGAGGTCTGGATGTGGGTGCTATTGAATATATTCACAAGCAATTAGTAGCAGATCGGGATGAAGGCAAAGGAGTGCTATTGGTATCCTTGGAGCTGGATGAGGTTATGAATGTCAGTGATCGGATCCTAGTTATGTACGAAGGTGAAATCGTAGGAGAACTCGACCCTAAGAAAACTACCGTTGAGGAACTGGGTCTATATATGTCAGGCGCAAAACGGGATGTAGCAAAGGAGAATGAGTATGAAAACTAAGAAAGAGCGGTCAATTCTGACCTTATTTAAAAATCTTACTGGAAGTAAGGCGTTTTCTTCATTAACATCTGCTATACTGGCTATCCTGATCGGCTTAATTATTGGATTCATCGTTATGCAGGTGGCCAATCCCGCAAAAGCTTCTCGTGGCTTTGAAAAGATATTAACCGGTGGTTTCTCGCGTCTTGGTGATGTATTCTATTATGCAACACCGATTATGATGACCGGTCTTGCTGTTGGTTTTGCCTTTAAGATGGGTTTATTTAATATAGGAGCCTCTGGCCAGTACACGATGGGTATGTTCTTTGCCATGTATGTAGGCTTTATGTGGGATATCCCCGAACCCTTCCATTGGATTGTATGTATTTTGGCAGGCTTTGTTGGTGGAATGCTATGGGGTCTTATTCCTGGTATTTTCAAAGCATTGTTAAATGTAAATGAGGTCATTACTTCCATTATGTTTAACTACATCGGAATGTATTTTGTAGATATGTGGATTCAGGGAAGTAGAACGATGTATGTACCTTCCATGACTAGAACCGCTTACTTACCTACCTCTGCACAAATCCCTTCCCTTGGTGTTGAAAGTTCCAATGTAAATATTTCTATATTTTTCGCAATCATTCTGGCAATTCTCTTATTTGTCGTTTTGAATAAGACGACCTTTGGGTATGAGTTAAAAGCCACAGGATATAACCGTCATGCTAGCAAATATGCCGGTATGAATGGGACCAGAAACATCATTCTAACAATGGGTATTGCCGGTGGACTGGCAGGCTTGGGAGGTGCATTCTTAATTCTGGCACCATCCACCATCGCAGGAAGCAGCATGACCTATGAACCGATTAATATTATTGCAGCCAATGGCTTTAATGGTATTGCTGTTGCTCTTCTAGGTAATTCCAGTCCCCTTGGTATTATCTTCTCAGCTTTATTTATATCCCATATTCAGAGAGGTGGCTCTCTCACCAGTATTCTAGGTTTTAAGCCTGAGATTATTGATGTAGTTATTGCGATTATCATTTATTTTTCAGCCTTTTCCATGCTGATGAAGACGGCAGCATCCTCCTTTGTGAAGAAGCTGTATGACCGAAAACATAATGGTAAGGCAAATGACAATATCCATGAAAACAGTGCAAAGCCCATTCTTAAAGAAGCTGTGGATATGCCGGACCAGAAGGATGCGGGTACGGAAATCGATGCTATGACTGAATCAGAAAAGGAGGAACGGTAAATGGATGTTTTATATTATCTGATTCAAAGTACACTCCCAGTTGCGGTTGCCTTGCTTTTAGTTGCCCTTGGCGGCATGTTTAGTGAGCGAAGTGGTGTAATCAACATCGCATTAGAGGGTATTATGCTGGCAGGTGCCTTTATCGGTTGTCTGTTTGTATACTTTATTGAGCGCTCCTCCCTACAGCTTCATCCTCAAGTGATTTTGCTTTTGGGAATGGTAGTAGCAGCGGTAGCTGGCGTCCTGTATTCCCTCTTGCTCGGATGGGCAGCGATTCACATGAAAGCAGATCAAACGATTGTTGGTACGGCATTGAATATGCTGGTTCCTGCAGCGATATTGCTATTTTCCAAAATGTTTTTCATGAGTGACGGTGTTACAACCAATACTTATTTTTATCTCAGAGAAGTTAAGCCCTTCAGTAAAATACCAGTAATCGGAAGGCTCTTCTTCCAGAACACCTATCTGAGTATCTATATTGGTGTCTTACTATTGATTATAGCGACTATAGTATTTTATAAAACCAGCTTTGGCTTGCATCTTCGTGCCTGTGGTGAGCATCCTCATGCAGCGGATTCCGTAGGGATCAATGTATATCGTATGAGATATGCTGGTGTCATGATATCCGGTGTCCTTGGTGGTATAGGTGGCTTCTTCTATGCCGTTGGAGTTATGAATGGTAACACCAATGGTCATACCGGTGTTGCGGGCTTTGGTTTCCTTGCTTTGGCAGTCATGATCTTTGGTCAATGGAAGCCGATTAAGATTTTAATGGCCTCCTTATTCTTTGCATTTTTAAGGACTCTGGCTTATTCGGTGTCCTTGATATCCTTCCTGGATAATCTGAATATAAACCAGACCTATTATAAAATGCTTCCTTATGTGGCTACTATGGTGGTACTGGCCTTTACCTCTAAGAAATCCAGGGCTCCAAAGGCAGAGGGTATTCCATACGATAAAGGAATGAGATAGAAGTATTAAGAATTCTAATATATAGTCTCAGAATCAATATGCCATCATCAATTCAGATGAGTAACAAGGATTGGGCATAGATTCTGGGACTGTTTTATTGAATGCTCAATACGAATTGTTACAGATGAAAATATGATCATTAATTATTAAAATGTAGCTATGGATACATAATTTTTAATTCGATTGTTGTATGCTGTATTAAAGATAGTTAATTAGGTTTTTCTGTAGGAGGATAAGAGAATGGTTAGACAGATTATTCATATTGATGAGGAATTGTGCAACGGCTGTGGCCTATGTGTAAATGCATGTCATGAGGCAGCCATTGGTTTAGTAGATGGTAAAGCAAAATTATTGAGAGATGATTATTGTGACGGCCTAGGAAATTGTCTTCCGGTATGTCCGACGGATGCCATATCCTTTGTTGAACGGGAAGCTCTGGCTTTTGATGAAGAAGAAGTGAAGAAAAACATGCTTCTGAAGGAACAACAAGAGAAAGAAGAAACGCAAGCTAAGATATCAGGAGGATGTCCTGGATCTCAGATACAGAGTATTAGCAGAGAAAAGGATCAAACAGATGCTTCCATGGGTGGCTGTCCTGGTTCAAGAATGATGAACTTGCAAAAAATAGAAGAGCCTGTGGCAGTAGTTAATGAAACGGCTGTTAAAACACCCGTATCCAGGTTAAGACAATGGCCGGTTCAGATACAGCTCGTTCCACCTAACGCTCCGTATTTTAGTGGAGCAGATCTGCTTATTGCTGCCGATTGTACAGCCTATTCCTATGGTGATTTTCATCGGTTTATGAATGGGAAGATAACCTTAATTGGATGTCCAAAGTTGGATGAAGTAGATTATTCTGATAAATTGACAGAAATTCTAACCTATAATGATTTAAATAGTATTACGGTAATTCGCATGGAGGTGCCCTGCTGTGGAGGAATTGTCCATGCAGTTCAAACCGCGCTGAGGAACAGTGGGAAAATGATTCCTTGGAGAGTGGTTACGATCTCCACCGATGGTGTCGTAATCGACGATAGAGGTTAATTAATAAGCCGGGAGTATAAAGGTAGTAAGGTACCTATTGTACTACCGGCTTTTTATTACATAAAATTCGATGGTCATAGGGGAAAACAGTAGCAGCCTGCCAATATGCTTCATATCAATAAAATATATCGTATTTGAAAAGAGGTTTGCTATGGAAGAAGATATGTCAAACCGTATGCCCCTGATTGGTGATCAGGCACCGGCCTTTCATGCTAAAACTACACAAGGTGAGATAAATTTTCCGGATGATTTATATGGAAAATGGATTATCTTCTTTTCCCATCCCGGAGATTTTACGCCGGTTTGTACTACAGAATTTATGACCTTTGCCTCAATGATGGAAGAGTTTCAAGCTCTTAATACAGTATTAGTTGGTTTGTCCATCGATACAATCTTTGCACACATTGCATGGTTAAGGAAGATACAGGAGCTTTCTTGGAAGGATATAAAGCATGTTGAAGTTACATTCCCATTAGTTGAGGATATTACGATGGAGATAGCGAAGAAATATGGTATGATTCATTCGGTATCGAGCTCGACCCAAACTGTGAGAGCAGTATTTATCATTGATCCTCAGGGAATCATCCGGGCGATTCTTTACTATCCTGCATCGACGGGCAGGAACATGGAGGAATTAAAGCGTATGATTATCGCTCTTCAAAAAACAGATAGTGAGGGAGTAGCTACTCCGGCTAATTGGTTGCCCTGTGACGATGTCATCCTTCCGGTACCTGGTTCCTGCGGGGCGGCTAAACAAAGGGTAGAGGAAGCACTAGAAGATCAATATTGCCTTGATTGGTTCCTATGCTTCCAGCAATCGACCTGTCGTTATTGTAATACGGATAATGAAGCTAATCCGATGGATTACCAACAAACCAGGCC
>CAYMLE010000019.1:12152-23928 GCA_964391115.1 uncultured Herbinix sp.
GTTATTGTAATACGGATAATGAAGCTAATCCGATGGATTACCAACAAACCAGGCCAGCCAGAGGAATCCGGCAAAGACCCTATTACCCTAGGTAACCATGCCCCTCATATCCTCGATAAACCATGCCCCTCATATCCTCGATTAGGTTGACAGAAGACCCCTAATCCGATATACTACTAGTGTTAATTCAATGAACATTAGTGAGTACGTACACTGGTGCGGAAGATAGGAATTAATTATATGGGTATAAAAATACAATGGTATGGATAATTTGAATAGGTATAAAAAGGATTTACCGTTTCATACGAGTAAATCCTTTGTTATGTGTTTGTGTCATGAATTTTTATTCATACGAATTGATTAGCTGATAATCAACAGGAATAGACCAAGATTACATCATGAAGAAGAACATTAAGGTAAACAGAGGTGGATAAGGATGAAACAAGACACAAAACGAAGGAATATGGCTAAAACAGCACTATTCGGTGCATCGCTAATATGGGGAAGTTCCTTCATTATAGTAAAAAGCTCCATGGACGTTATGGGTCCCCACACCCTTTTGGGTTTTCGCTTTACAATTGCATGTATCCTTTTGTCTGTAATATTTCATAAGAGATTAAAGAACTTAAATAGGGATTACTTTAAAAAGGGAGCTATTATCGGGGTTCTAATTTTTTTGGCTTATAGCCTACAGACCATTGGTATTACCGATACAACACCAGGGAAAAATGCGTTTCTAACGGCAATCTACTGTGTTATAGTCCCTTACCTATATTGGATCGTAGACCGAAACAAACCGGATATCTATAACTTTATGGCAGCCTTTGTAGGTATTACCGGTATCGGCTTAGTTTCCTTGAACGAAAGTTTAACCATTGGATTTGGTGATACCTTTACTCTGATTTCAGGTTTCTTTTATGCGGGACATATGGTAGCAGTAGCGAAGTTTGGTAGAGACAAGGACCCGGTATTAATCACAATTCTACAATTTGGTTATGCTGCAATACTCTCCTGGATCGTAGCTTTATTCTACGAGGATATTCCTACAAGTATGGATGCCGGAGCGATTGCAAGCTTATTATATTTGGCAGTATTTGCGACCGCGGTTGCACTATTATTACAGAACATCGGTCAGAAATACACGAATCCCGCGCCAGCATCCATCATTATGAGTTTAGAATCCGTATTTGGAATTATATTTTCAATCCTGTTCTATGGAGAAGAAGTAACTCCAAAGCTATTATCTGGATTTGTCTTTATATTTATCGCTATCATACTATCAGAAACTAAGCTATCCTTTATAAAAAAGAAGGGTGAGGCTATGACAGGAGATATTTCGTTATAATCTCAGTTACTCCATCCTCAAGACAAGTGCGGTAGGTTACGATATCAGCTTCGGCTTTTACCGTATCTAGCGCATTTTTCATAGCAACACCAAGCCCTGCCATCTGTATCATAGAGATATCGTTCTCACCATCTCCGGCGGCAATGGCTACGGATACAGGAAGCTGATAGAGTTTACAGATATATTCAAGAGCTAAGCCCTTACTGGCTTTCCGAGAGGTAAACTCTAAAGAATACATACTGGAGTATTCTGCTATTAAGGATTCGGTGGTCAAGGGGAGCACCTCCTGACGAAATTGCTCCAGTTTTTCACGATCCTCACTTCGCAAAAAGAACTTTAATGGTGGCTCTTTCATACTCATATCCGAGAGGCTTAAATCTACCAAATAACAATCACAACCCTCTTTCTGATACCATTTAAACTGCTCATCATGATAATTGAAATATACATAATTCTCTGTATAGACATGACTGCTAATTTCAAATTCGGTGGCCTTTTCAAATAATATTCTTGTTAATTCCATAGAGATTTCCTCCGTATGGAGGGTTCGGCCAGAACTGTTTTCTATAATATGGGCTCCATTCAGGGCTATCGTATAGGATTCATCGGTTTCATCCAAATGCAGTTCCTTAACCGTACGTAGAATCAGATCACGGTTTCTTCCGGAAGCGATAGAGATTTTTTTACCGGCTTGGCAGGCTTTTTGAATTGCATTTTTGTTTTGTTCCGATATCGGATTTGGTTCCTGTTTTAGGGTACCATCAAAATCTAAGAAGAGTAATTCATAATTCATATCTATTTCCTTTCGAATATAATTGTTCGCAACGATTTTCTTATTATAAACGATTCCATTTCTTTAATCAATCACATATGAAGGGCTATCACATATGTTGGTGTATAGGAATCACTTTGCACTGCGTAGGCATTCATATTGCCAATCTACAGTACAATCTGATCAGGCGGCGGGGTTCTATATCGTTAGTAATTTACCGTGCAGCCGGGCTGATATTCAGCAGCAGGGCATTTCCGCGAGAACGCCCATTATGAAAATTAATATGCGGAAACCACCAGGCCTGCGGGACAGATGTATTTATGCTATTCAAAATTCTTTTTATTTGAATATTGAATCATATATCATTTGTGTTCCGGAGGCCTTACTACGCTCTCGGAACACAGATACCGCGTGCATTCCTGGAAAGCAGGAGGTAGCTATGAAGGAGCATTTACAAGGGTTGACGACGGAAGAGGCAAATAATCGACAGATTCAATTCGGACGAAATGAGATTAAAGTAAAGAAACAAGGGAAATGGATAGCAAAACTAAAGCATATTAAGGCAGAGCCCATATACCTGCTGTTGGCGGGATCAGCAATCATATATTTTATTCTTGGTGAAATGCTAGATGGAATCTTAATGATTAGCTTTGTACTATTTGTTATCGGAATCGATGTACTACAGGAGGCTAGAACCGGAAATGCACTTAAAAAATTAAAAGATCTATCCGAGCCAAAGATTCGAGTGATCCGGGATGGCAGGGAAGTTATGCTGAACAGTGTGGAGCTGGTACCGGGTGATATCATAATGGTTTCGGAAGGAATTATCATTCCTGCTGATGGATGGCTGATAAAGGCCAATGGTCTATATGTGAATGAAAGTATCTTAACTGGTGAATCCGAAGCGGTATGGAAAAATGTGAAAGAACATGTTATAAGTTCCGATATAGGTTCAGTTGTAAGTTGCGATGACACCTCTGATTCCTACTATCGATCAGATTATTGTTACACCGGGACTCAAGTAATACTGGGAAATGGAACGATATTGATTGATAAGACAGGGAACAGTACAGAATATGGGAAAATTGCTGAGACTCTGACTACCACACCGAGAGAAGTCAGTATTCTTCAGAAGCAATTGACTAAGCTGGCCAGAAGATTAACACGATATGCCGTGGTATTGTTCTTTCTTGTCAATCTGGCTACGTTTATTAATCTAAAGGGTTATCCGATCAATGAAAGAATTATTGAGAGTCTCTTGGCGGGGGTGGTGCTAGCCTTATCCATGGTTCCGGGAGAATTTCCGGTTATTCAGTCCGTATTCCTATCGATGGGAGCTTTACGGTTGGCGAAAAAGCATGCTTTAGTCCGGAGCTTATCAGCGGTAGAGACCTTAGGTGCTGTATCTGTACTCTGTGTAGATAAGACTGGAACCATTACGAAAAATAAAATGGAGGTAGTAGACTTCTGGTATCCAGATGTCAATGATCAGGAGCTTTGTAGAGCAATCGCTTTATCTTGTAAAGAGGATACTTATGATCCCATGGAGATCGCGATGTTATCCTACTGCAAAACAAATTGTAGTAAAGAAAGAGTGGAATCAAAGTGTCTCAAGGCATGTGTATTAACGAGTCGTCAAGGACAGTTAGTCAAGGAATATGCATTTACCAATGAACTTAAGGCAATGGGGCAGGTTTGGCAATTTGATGGAGAATCAATTATTGCAGCAAAGGGTTCAGTAGAAACCATTCTTCCTTTATGCCTTTTAACTAAGGAAAGACAGCTTATGGCACAGGCTAAGCTTGAGGAGTTTGCCAGAAGAGGGCTGAGAGTAATTGCTGTGGGTGAGAAGCATCTGAAAAGGGAAGAGAGAATTCCGGATTATTTGCTGAATTGTCAATTACATCTAAAAGGGATTATCGCGATGGAGGATCCGCCGAGAGATCATATAGAGGACCAAATAAAAGCCTGTTACCAAGCAGGAATAAGAATTGTAATGATTACGGGGGATCATCCGGAGACTGCGGCTTCCATTGCCAAAGGGATAGGAATTCATAATTCTAATCGAATAATTACAGGAAAAGAGATTAATATCTTATCCGATGTGCAGCTTCGTGAAACGGTTAAAACCTGTAATCTTTATGCCAGAGTCCTTCCCCTTCATAAAATGAGGATTGTTGAAGCCTTAAAGAGTAACGGGGAGGTAACTGCAATGACCGGGGATGGTGTAAATGATTCACCTGCATTAAAAATAGCAGATATCGGAGTATCGATGGGAAAGCACGGCTCCGAGGTATCCAGAGAAGCGGCCGATTTAATCCTCTTGGATGATAATATTCAAACTATTTTAGATTCAGTTCATGATGGAAGGCGAATCTATGGGAATATAACGAAGGCAATCGGTTATATACTGGCAGTTCATCTTCCAATTGCTCTTATTTCCCTGTTAGCTCCTTTGCTTGGCATTGCCAAGGAGGCCTTGATGCTACTGCCACTCCATATTGTCTTATTGGAGCTTGTCATGGATCCAACGGTTTCGATCGCCTTAGAAAGACAACCGGCAGAGGAGGATACGATGGTTAAGCCTCCTAGACGAACGGATCAGGAGCTGTTATCCTTACCCCTATTAATCAAGAGTTTGGCTCAGGGATTGATGATATTTGTTGCAAGCTTCTTTTTGTACTATGGATTATTGAAGCTCGGGTACACCGCCCCAACAGCGAGAGCCGCTGGTTATGGAATTCTAATCGTAGCAAATATCTGTTTGGTATTAGTGAATTGCTCCGATACCGAATCCTTCCTTCAGATAATTAAGAAAATTAAGCATGAAAAAGGAATTTGGTTGATAAATGGCATTACCTTTGCTGCGCTAATCCTTATGATCTACACACCGGCTGCCAATCTACTAGAGCTGGCTCCGCTACCCTTACCACTGTTGGGGATTGTTTTTGCCCTATCGATTATTTCTGTGTTCTGGTACGAAGTAGTAAAGTGTGTAAACCGTAGAAAATGTAGAAATAAAGGGAGAAGTGATTGAATTTTTATGACGCCTATGGTATTATATTTAATGATTGTTGATATTTTAACAAACTTTTATATCCAAAACGGATTTTAATATCATAAAAGGTCATTGGAAGAGTAGCAAAAGTGGCTATAATTCATGGTTTATACTAGAAAGCATGGAGGTTATTATGAAAATTTCAACCAAAGGCAGGTATGCTCTGCGGCTGATGTTGGATCTGGCAGTAAATAATACGGGAGAATATATAACCATAAAAAGTATTGCAGGGAGACAGGAGATATCGGATAAATATCTGGAGCAGATTATCTCTAGCCTAAATAAAGCTGGTTATGTTAAAAGTACTCGTGGCGCTTTAGGGGGCTATAAGCTGTCTATGAATCCTTCTGATTATACCGTAGGCATGATTTTAAGGGTGATGGAAGGAAGTATCCTTCCCGTTGATTGTCTTGATAATGAAGGTGAACCCTGTAAAAGAAACAAGACATGTGTTACCAGAGAGGTATGGCAGTCGGTCTATGATGCAGTTACAAAGGTAGTTGATCATACGACTCTTCAGGATCTGGTAGATAAACAAAAAGATAATGTGGTATACGATTTCATTATTTAATTCATTTGATCCTAGTATCATAGAAAACTAAGATAAGAGGCACAGAACAGTAGTTAAAAAAGTTCGATTTCGATATTTTTTGCTATTTATTCTGTGCACTTTTATTAATAAAATAAACATTTTTATAAATATAATAAACCCGCTTGACAAAGTCTTCAAGTGGGTTTATTATTATATCAAGAATAAAGCATACTAAAACAATATGAATAGTATATTTTGTTTATGAATGAGAAACTAAATACCAGAGATACTAAGATAAATTAACAAGGCATAAGGATGATATTGTAGTAAATTATTAATTGCACAGAAGGTGCAGAAAGGAAGTTATCTATATGGCAAACATCAAAAAGCGTATTACAGAATTAATAGGCAATACACCTTTATTAGAGCTTAGCAATTATAACAGGAGTCATAAACTTGGAGCTACAGTTATAGCAAAATTGGAGTATTTTAATCCAGCAGGCAGCGTAAAAGATAGAATAGCAAGAAAGATGATCGAAGAAGCCTTTATCTCAGGCAAAATAAATGAGGAGACTGTTATTATTGAACCTACCAGCGGAAACACCGGTATTGGGCTTTCAAGCGTTTGCGCCAGCTATGGTTTGAAGTTGATCATTACCATGCCTGAAACCATGAGTATTGAACGAAGGAATCTAATGAAGGCCTATGGTGCAGAATTGGTATTGACGGAAGGTGCGAAGGGAATGAAGGGTGCTATAGCAAAAGCACAGGAGATACAAGAGCAAACTCCAAATAGCTTTATACCCTCACAATTTGAGAATCCGAACAATCCTAAGGTTCATGAGGAAACTACCGGTGTTGAGATATGGAATGATACCGACGGAAAGATCGATATCTTTGTATCAGGAATCGGTACCGGTGGAACCATCTCCGGTGCTGGGGCATATCTAAAGTCTAAGAATCCATCGATTAAGATCGTTGCAGTAGAGCCAACCGATTCTCCAATTCTTTCTGAGGGTCGTGCTGGAGCTCATAAGATACAGGGTATTGGTGCAGGTTTCATCCCGGACACCCTAAATACTAAGATTTACGATGAGATAATAACAGTAAGCAATGAAGACTCTTTTGAAACAGGTAGAGAGTTAGCTAAAAAAGAAGGAGTATTAGTCGGAATATCCTCCGGTGCAGCACTTTGGGCGGCAAAACAGCTAGCAGAAAGACCTGAGAATACAGGTAAAACGATAGTAGTATTACTTCCGGATACCGGAGAACGTTATCTCTCAACTCCAATGTTTGCTGAGGCATAAAAGTTAGAATGTGTGTTTTGTAATGAGGGTGAACCTCGTTGGTAACAATAATTAAATATAATATTATACATGAGGAAGGCCATGGGTTCATCATTTTCATTACAAGGACATTATCTTGTTCTGAAGGGGAAGGAATTCTGGCTTTCCTTTGTTTTATTTTCTGCTATACCTATTCAACATCTAACATTATCTTCATATAATGAATATGATAGGATAGTTTTGTAGGGAGTGTACAAATTATGCCAAAAATAATTATTGATCCTGGCCATGGTGGGAATGATATTGGCGATATATATGGAAATAGATTTGAAAAGAATGATAATTTGACTCTTGCACTAGCGATTGGTGATTATCTCCAGAGTAAATATGAATATGATGTTGTTTATACAAGAACATCAGATACCTATCAATCGCAGTTTGACCGAGTTAATCAAATTAATGATTCGAATGGAGATTTAATGATATCCATCCATCGAATCGTTGGAGAATTTCCAATCAACCGCAGGGGTGGTCTGGGGTTTCAGATTTATGATTTTGGTGGTTTCGAGGAACAGGCAGCACAAAGTATTTCGGCAAAATTATCGGATTTAGGATTTGATGAATATTCTGTATCCATTCGCAATGTATTGCCGATACTGCGGGATACTAAAGTGCCGGGGCTTGTACTAGGACTAGGCTATTTGAATTCGGACTATGATAATTCTGTCTTTGATAATAATCTTAATGAGATAGCTGAGGCGATTGCAGATGGTATACATGAGAGCTTTCAATTAAATGAACAAGGACCGATTGAAACAGAGGATTCCGTTGATAGTAATATAGAAACTTCCGCAATGAGAATTCAACAAAATCGTTACCAGATTCAGGTTGGATTATTTGCAAATTACGAAAATGCATTAAATCTTATGACTCGTTTATTCCGATCTGGATATCCTTCTAATATACAGATAAGAGACGGACTCTATTCTGTAACGGTAGGAGATTTTACCGAAATGGATGATGCTGTAGATCTGGAACGACGTCTTCGGAGGGAAGGTTATCATACATTACTCGTTAGCTTTTAAGATCACGGCAGAAAGAATTGTAAAAAATCAACTCCATATTTGGTAAAAACAGCTCTAACCTTGGTAAAATTAACTCCATACCTTGGTAAAATCAACTCTATCCTTGGCTTGACTTGTTTTTCATTTTCACTTATAATAAATTGAATATAATATAAGTGAATTGCAAGACGGTAAACATGTCAAGGACTGGTTGGCAGTTTTAACGCTGAAATTTACACATAGGAAAGAGTGTGTATCAATGTTGAAGAGTATGACAGGCTTTGGAAGAAATGAAATTGCGACCATTGATCGGAAAATTACGGTCGAGATGAAAGCAGTTAACCACAGATATTGTGATATTTCTATAAAGATGCCAAAAAAACTTAGTTTTTTTGAAGCAGGAATCCGAAATGTATTAAAGAAATATATCGGTAGAGGTAAGGTTGATATTTATATTAATTATGAGGATTATACCGATCGTAATATTTGTGTAAAATACAACGCAGAATTAGCAAAGGAATACCTTCAAAATCTGAAGCAAATGAGTGATGATTTTGGCATTGAGAACGATATTCGAGTATCTGTACTATCCCGATATCCCGAGGTGTTCACCCTGGAGGAACAGTCCATAGATGAAAAAGAACTGTGGAATATGGTAGAAGAAGCTGTAAAAGGCGCTGCTACCCGTTTCGTAGAAACAAGAATTGTGGAAGGGGATAATCTTAAGCTTGACATTATTTCGAAATTGGATAATATGCTTCTTTTAATAGAGTATATTGAGACAAGATCCCCCGAGATTGTGAATGAGTATCGAAATAAATTATTAGCCAAGGTAACGGAGCTTCTTGGGGATACCAAGGTAGACGAAAGTATTCTGCTCACAGAGGTTACGGTATTTGCTGATAAAATTTGTGTTGATGAAGAAACTGTAAGGTTGAAGAGTCACATTCATAGCATGAAGGATACCTTAAATACGGATGATAATATTGGTAGAAAATTGGATTTTATCGCACAGGAGATGAACCGCGAAGCGAATACCATACTTTCAAAAGCCAATGATCTGGATGTAACAAACAAAGCGATTGATCTTAAGACAGAGATTGAAAAAATCAGGGAGCAAATTCAAAATATCGAATAGAATTACTGAAATGAGGAATTATTTTGAATCGGTTAATCAATATAGGTTTTGGAAACGTAGTTAATTCTAATAAAATTATAAGCATCATAAGTCCTGATGCAGCTCCTGTAAAACGAATGGTACAATCTGCAAAGGACACAGGGATGGCAATCGATGCTACCTGTGGTAGAAGAACAAAAGCGGTAATTGTAACAGATAGCGGGCATCTTGTATTATCCGCCCTACTACCAGAGACAATCGCAGCTAGAATAAATATTGTTATTCAAAAGGAATATACAGATAATCAGGATAATCATTGTCTGTAATTCTTGATTAGATAAAAGACTTGAATTTTAGTTCATCTATAGGAAGGAGATATATTTTATGTTGCATCCATCATATACGGATTTAATGAAAATTGTAAATAGTGAGGTAGAACCCGGCGAACATCCATTAGTTAACAGCCGTTATTCAATCGTGATTGCTACGGCAAGACGAGCAAGACAGTTAATTGACGGTGCAGAACCACTAATTGATGTTACATTTCCGAAGCCCTTATCCATTGCTGTCGAAGAATTATATCAATCCAAGGTTAAGATCGTTGCAGATGACGAACAAAGTGAAGAATTTCAGCAACAGTAGAGTTTATAAGACAATGATAAGGCACTTTCATATCCTCTTATATGAAAGTGCCTTATCATTGTAGGTGATATAATGGACCTTTGAAAGGATGTTTGCTATGGAATATAAAGAGGATGATCTGGTAATAAAAAATTCCTATGATTCATCAGGTGAAACAAAACCGGAGGTTACAAAAAAACATGGTGTGAGAGGCTTCCTATTTGATTTAGTATTTTATGGAATCCTAATATTTGTATGTATTTATATCATACCAAATTATGTATTACAAAGAACCATTGTAGACGGTTCTTCTATGGAGAATACTTTATCAAACGGTGATCACCTGTATGTAGAAAAAATCTCGTATCGATTTGATCTCTTAAAACGGTTTGATGTTATTGTGTTTTACCCCTATGGTCGGGATAATGATGAATATTACGTAAAACGTATTATTGGTCTTCCCGGTGAAACGGTTCAAATTATCGATAGTAGGATCTATATCAATGGTGATATTCTCGAGGAAAACTACGGCAAGGAAACGATTGAAGATCCTGGTCGGGCAGAACAGCCAATCACCCTTGGAGATGATGAGTATTTTGTTATGGGCGATAACCGGAATAGCAGTAAAGATAGCCGTTATGGAATTGTAGGAAATGTATCGAAAGAAAACATTGGAGGAAAGGTTTTTCTCAGAATCAGTCCGTTCAGTAAATTTGGAACCATAGATTAATAAATGCTTGCTTTTTACATGCAGATTAGGTAGAATAGAAATGTTCTGAAAGGGTGGCCTGACAACTATGTTGGTAATCAAAGAGCATATTAAAACGGGAAGCTTTAAGCAATTCTATCTTTTGTATGGAACAGAAAGTTATCTGAAAAAGCTATACAGAGATAAATTAAAAGATGCTATCCTAGGTGATGGCGATGAGATGAATTACAGCTATTTTGAAGGCAAAGGCCTTGATATTAAGGAACTATCTGAGGTGGCACAAACCTTACCTTTCTTCGCTGATCAGAGACTCATCTTGGTTGAGAATAGCGGACTCTTTAAGAATCAGAGTGATCTGGTTGATTATCTAAAAGAAGTTCCGGAAAGCACCATAATAGTCTTTGTTGAGGATGAGGTTGATAAAAGAAATCGACTTTATAAGCTGATTAAGGACAAGGGAACCCTATCCGAGATGAACGGCATGGATCAAAAGAATCTAAAGCTGTTTGTAGCTTCCCTTCTTGAACAGGAAGGAAAGAAAATTACGTTAAATACCGTAGATTACCTTTTAGATAAGTGCGGTTTTGATATGTTAAATCTAAAAAATGAAGTGGATAAGCTGATTGGATATGCTGGCGATCGTGATGTGATAACACCAGAAGATATCGATGAAGTAGTAACAACCCAGATTACCGGTAAGATCTTTCAGATGATTGATGCGATTGGTTCAAAGCAGCAGAATCATGCCTTGTCCATGTATTATGATCTATTACACTTGAGAGAAAAGCCGATGTCCATCCTGTATCTGATTATACGGCATTTTAATATATTGCTTCAGGTTAAGGAACTAAACGACCGAGGTCATCAAGGCTCCGTGATTAGTGAAAAGGTTGGAATACCTCCTTTTGCCACCAGCAAATATATCAGCCAGTCTAGGAATTTTACAAAGAGCAGGCTAATCTATGCTCTGGAATTCGGTACTGAGATAGAAGAAGGGGTAAAGACCGGTAGGATGTTGGAACATATCGGTGTAGAGCTCTTAATCATTACCTTCAGTGCGAAAACTCCGGTTAGTAGATAACCGGTATTAATTTAGCTAATTACAATATTTGATAATATAGATAGGGAAGCGTATCGAAGTGGTCATAACGGCCCTGACTCGAAATCAGGTTACCTTCACGGGTACGTGGGTTCGAATCCCACCGCTTCCGTCGATGAGGGCTTTAAGTAGATAATACTTAAAGCTTTTTTCATATGTTTATGTAGAAAAAG
>CAYMLE010000019.1:24028-28676 GCA_964391115.1 uncultured Herbinix sp.
ATTATGAAAATTATTGGAACTATGGAATCTAATTCCTCGTCTAATGATTGAGTAACTTTAGAATAGCGAATAAAACAACGAAAGGAGAATTGTATGAAAAAAATCTTTGCATTAGCATTATGTAGCATTATGGTTGCCAGCACGTTAACTGCCGGAAGTAGTTACCAGGTCGATGCAGCTAACGTAAAATCTGCCAATGAGCAGATGGCAATAGGAGGATTGACTCCGACTTCCAATACGAAAGAATCCTTAAATGAGTCCTTAGAAAAGGTTATAAAAATAGTTAAAGGTAAAATCACAGTACCGAAAGAATATTCTGAATTTGATTATTATTTTAACGGTGGATACGGCCAGGATTATATCTGGACCTTAAGCTGGAGGAAGCCATCTGATTCCAGCTCCATTCAAATTAACAGTGATCAAAATGGAAATATTATTTACTATAGTAACTATGATTATAGTAAAAAGGAAAATGGTATTCCGACTTATTTAAAGAAGGAGCTAAAGGCGACAGCTGAAAAGTTCATCAAACAAATTGCTCCTACTGTAGCATCCAAACTTGAATATCAGGATGCTACTTATGATGGAATCTATAATGGAAACTATTCCTATACCTATCAAAGAAAAGAAAATGATGTGAGCTTCCCAGATAATAATGTCATTATTGGTATTGACAGTGTTACAGGTGAGGTTCGAAGTGCAAATATTAATTGGACTTATGATACTAAGGTTCCCTCTGCGACAACGAAGCTTTCGAAGGAAGATGCAGCAGAGATAATGAAAGAGAACCTAAATATGAAGCTGGTCTATCGAATGAATTATTATCGTACCTATGATAGTATAACCGGAAATAATTCTAAGAAAGCCTTCCTTGCATATGAACCGGACCAGGGATATATATCGGTAGATGCCAAAACTGGTAAGGTGTACTTGACTCGGTCAGAATGGCACATAAAGGAACAGGATAAGAACGATATGGCTGGAGCAACTACAGAGGCTTCCATGGATATGGGAAATGGCTCTGCAATGCTTACAGAAGAGGAGATTGCGAAGCTGGCGGAGTTGCAGAAGCTGATATCTAAGGAAAAAGCGATTGAGGCTGTTACCAGTAATAAGAGCCTATATATAGATAAGAATCTGATTACCTATAATGCAACCTTAAACAAAGCCTATAGTATTAATAATAAGGATACTAATTACATTTGGAATATTAGTCTAAATGATTCTAGACCGGTAGATTATGAGAAGGATCAGGACACCTATCGTGCCTATGCTTATGCAACGGTTGATGCTAAGACTGGAAAAATTCTAAGCTTTAATGCAAGTCTAAAGAGTAATTATAATAGTACCGATAAGTGGACAGAAGTTAAGATAAAATATGATAAGAAAAAAGCCCAGAGTATTCTGGAGACGTTCTTAAAGGCACAAATCAAGAATCGATTTAACAAATCGAAGTTAGTTAGTCAAAATGACGGCTATGTTGCTTATTTCAAAGAAGACGTACCGGTATATGGCGGATATAGCTTCCAGTATAACCGGTTTAATGAGAACATTGAATTCCCTTACAATGGAATCCAGGGTGCGGTTGATGGTGTTACGGGTAAGATTTATAACTTTTACTCGAATTGGGATGATGATATCGAATTTGAATCACCCAAGAATGCAATGTCAGCGGAACAAGCTTTCCAAAAATATATCTCCAATGACGGCTACCAACTGGTTTATGAAGTAAATGAAATTAATGAATATGATCCTAACTATGTAGGAATAGATCGATATTACGACAGTTCAGAGGCTTATTCCATGAAGAAGGAAATTCGTCTGGTCTATCGTCCGGATGTAAATCCACCTTATATTTCTCCTTTCACAGGGGAACAGCTTAATTATGACGGAACCGTATATACAAAGGTAAAACCGATTGCATACACGGATATTGCAGATACGAAAGAGAATCGAGATATATTATTACTTGCAGATATGAACATTGGATTTGAAGGAGACCTTTTCCAACCCGATAAGGCAATAACCGCAGGAGAGTTAAAGTCCTTATTTGATCAAATTGGCTATGGGCATATGAATATTAATTCTAAGATAGAGGATAGCAAATTAATAAGCAGAGAAAAGGTTGCGTTCGACATGATTCAGCATCTAGGTCTTGAGAAGCTTGCCGGTTTGCAAGGAATATACACAACTGGTTATGCTGATGAAAGTAAGATTCTACCGGAATATCTAGGAGCTGTGGCCTTGGCCAAGGGCTTAGAATTAATCGAAGCGGATAACAACAATAGGTTCAATCCTAAAGACAATATTGCTAGAGCCGACGCGGTTCATCTAATCATGAACTTAATCGACGTTAAAAGAGATGGGACATATTAATTCATCTGTATGAAGGAACAAGATAAATAAATACTGAGATAGATTATCAAAGATATAATGAAAGGGAATGGTTGCTCCTTAGCACCATTCCCTTTTCGCTACCCTTTAAAACAGTCTATCTATACCTTGAAAGAGTGGGATAAATATAATAAAAATGGCTATCCATTCGGACAGCCATATATATGCAACACTTATGCGATTTTATTAACAGCTTTTGTAATGCGAGAAACTTTTCTTGCAGCTGTGTTCTTGTGATATACACCCTTTGAACATGCTTTGTTGATTTCGGTAACAGCAGCAACTAAGTTTACGTTCGCTTGTTCTTTATCGTTAGCAAGAACAGAAGCATCAACCTTCTTGATTAATGTTTTAACCTTAGATTTGATTGCTTTATTTCTTAATGTTTTTGTTTCGATTACTAAAATTCTCTTTTTAGCAGATTTAATGTTAGCCAATATAACACCTCCAATATGAAAATAATGGACCAACGACTGTGCCAAGGACAACTTCTTTGAGAGTGGGTCATCCGATTGGAACGTTGGTTACGTAATTTTGTCTCATTAAATCCGGACACGGACGTTTCAATGAAAACATACTCTATTATATTAGTACATCCTACTTATTCTGTCAATACATATTTTTTAGAATTTTTGCTAATATTTTTTAGAATTTTTGCTAATATTTTTTAGAATTTTTGCTAAACATATACTTGTGAAGGTTACGTAATGCAACTAAGCGGAAGCGGATCCGATTCGGAAGCATTTGGCGGGCGATTAGTTATTATATTAGCTAGGATCAGAACAGTAACCAATGAAGTGTTGTAAACATATGAATTTCTTTCGTTTATTCATTACAAGCAAATAATAAGATTGGAGAAATGGGTATGGATCATAGAATAAGAACGGACCTAGCTCTTGAAGTAAGGGAAAGCTTCCCAGAAGATGATGTTGAGATAAGAGGAGTTATTCTTACAGAGGATTATGATGAAAAACTGAATATACGAGTTACTACGGTTGAAATCAAGGATGAAAAAGGGGCGCAGGCAATGAAGAAGCCAATTGGTACTTATATTACGATCGAAGCTCCGGAATTAAAGGATTCGGACGTGGATTATAATAAACCAGTATCCGATGCAATTGCCTCTAATTTGAGAAAATTATCTGGACAACTTAAAAAGGAAGAGGTACTAGTCGTTGGCCTTGGTAATCGTGATGTAACACCGGATGCTTTAGGCCCTCAGGTCGTTGATAACCTATTCGTCACCAGACACCTGATACGGGAGTATGGCAATGAGTTTAAACTGCAAAATCATCTTGGTTCTGTCAGTGCAATTTCACCTGGGGTAATGGCACAAACCGGTATGGAGGCCCAAGAGATCATCAAGGGTATCATAGCTGAGACAAGCCCTAAGCTAATTATTGTGATTGATGCATTAGCTTCTCGAAGTGTTAACCGGGTGAATACTACGGTTCAAATATCCGATACCGGGATTAGTCCTGGCTCCGGTGTTGGCAATAATCGAAAGGCTTTGAATGAAGAAAGTCTTGGCACGAAAGTGATTGCTTTGGGTGTACCCACGGTTGTTGACGCCGGCACCATCGTTGCAGATACCCTAACAAAGTATATGGAGAAAAACGGTTTTGGAGAAGAAGACATCTTCAAATTTATCTCTGAGGTCAATGGTCAACAGATGGATAATATGTTCGTTACACCAAAGGATATTGATGAATCCGTGAAACGTATTAGCTTTACTGTTTCGGAAGCTCTAAATTCATGTTTTTCTCAGCCAGCCTAAAGAAAGGTACTAAAAACAGGCTTTTTGAATATAATGAATCAGGTTGGATGATATGTAGTATCCTGATTTGGAGGCAGCCATGAGAAGATATAAAATAAGTAAGGACAGGGGAAAATTTCATTCGCTAGTAATTGCAACCACCATGCTTGTACTAGTTTCCTTGCTAATACGAAGCATAACCCTGTCCTTTTCCACAGAAAGCGGTCAAGCTAATAATAATTTAGGAACAATAATAATGTCTAATTTATCGGTTCATATTATGGAGTCTGGTTCCTCCCTGCTTCGCTATGGAGCAAGAGAAGAAGTACTAGGTGACTCTCTTTCCGTTAGTATATTATCAGATCAGTTAGCTCTTCATGAGTTTACCAGGAAGGAAAAACCCCTTTCCACTCTATTACAAAATCCAGAGGCATATGGTCTGCCGGAAGCTGTTCCTGATACTGGTATTGGAAGAACTGATATGAAATTAAAACCGAT
>CAYMLE010000020.1:0-28420 GCA_964391115.1 uncultured Herbinix sp.
TCAACGTTTCTATCCTCTTTATTAATAATCTTCTCCCAGTCCCATTGATCCACATAAAGAGAATGTATGTTGTCAGTATCTTCATCTCTGCGAATAGCACTCATGTCTGTATAGAGTCCTTCACCATATGAAAAGCCATATCGCTTTAGTACCTGTCTCTTCCACTTAGCTAGGGAGTGAACAATTTCAACCGCTGCATCATTCTGTTCCTTGATACCAAAGCTAACTGGCCTCTCCACGCCATTTAAATTATCATTCAAACCAGATTCCGGTTTTACAAATAACGGTGCAGATACTCTTGTAAGATTTAACTGCTTTGCCAGTTCCCGTTCAAAATAATCCTTAACATATTTGATGCCGATTTCAGTTTCTTTGATATCTAGCACCGGCTGATAGCCGTCAGGGATAATCAATCTCATTCCCCTACCTCCCATTTCTTCAATTTAATTCACTAAAATGTGTATGTAGCACATTTTACTTTTATTTTTATCAGTTGTCAATCTTTAGATAGTAACCTTCTAGCTTATTGATCCTGTTTCCGCTTCATTTCATAGATATCATTATAAACGGACATCATAATTCCAAAGGCATCATCACTGATTAACCCTTGGTCATGAGCATGTTCCACCATAAAACAGGTAAATGCTACAAATTTAAAATGCTGGAACATTAAATTGTAATTCTCCATATCATAATACTTTTTAATGATAGACCAATTGTGATCCGATATTTCTTTCACTGAGGAGCCCGGTGCGTCCTTTAAAAGGTCCTTTATCTCATCAAACTTACTCTCCATAAACATTTCCTTTAATTCCATATCTAAGCTTGCCAATTCTTCATTTAACATGATATATACCTCCATTCTGGTCCA
Source organism: uncultured Herbinix sp. (assembly GCA_964391115.1). Taxonomy (GTDB): domain Bacteria; phylum Bacillota; class Clostridia; order Lachnospirales; family Lachnospiraceae; genus Mobilitalea. Next base: position 872 of record CAYMLE010000020.1, read on the forward strand.
ACCTCGAATTCCTAATCGAGGATAAAATTATTATCCGTAGTATTCTTATTTCTACTCACGCAAAACGAATACATAAATTTTGAAATAACCACTCTATTGTACCATAGTAATACCAATTTTTACAAGTAGGCAAAAATGGTGCTGATAAAGCTACAGATCATTCCTGCTATAGCTCCATCAGCACCATTTTATTCTTCTATTTTTCTTTCATTTTCATATGTATCAAATAATTACTCGAATATCTGTCTTATGTAAGATTTATGGCATAACTGCTATTTCTAATTTAAGCAGTCTGTCTTCTCTTCTTAGATATGACATCAAAGGCAACTGCTGCCAATAATACCAATCCCTTAACTACCTTCTGGACATTTGAATCAATACCCATCATCGACATACCATTATTTAATACGCCCATAAAGATGGCTCCAATCACAACACCGGACACCTTTCCGATACCACCATATGCGGAAGCACCACCGATATAACAGGCACCGATTGCATCCATCTCATAGTTAGTGCCAGCCGTAGGAGCAGCTGAATTAAAACGAGCAACGCAGATCAGGGCTGCCACAGCACTTAAGAAAGCCATATTCACATAGGCGAAGAACAGTACGCGATTGGTGTTAATTCCGCTTAGCTTAGCTGCCTTTTCATTTCCACCCATTGCATACAGATGACGGCCGGGTACTGTTTTTGAAGTGAAGTAGGAGTAAATCATAACTACTACCCCTAATATAATCAATATGGTTGGAAATCCATAATGACTGGCTAAGGTGTAGACCATAATCATAATAACTAGGCAGATCACAGCTGTTTTAGCAATCACAGTAATAAGGTTTTCTACCTGATACCCTTTTCTTATCTTCTTCAACCGATTAACCACCTGCAAACTAATATAGATAAAGCAGGCTATAACACCAATCAGGATACACACAATATTAATCTTTCCCTGGAATACATCTGGTAGGTAGCTGTTGAATAGATTCAAATAATTCTTTGGAAAGGGGGATATGGTGAGACCATCCAATACGATTAATGCAACTCCTCTCCAGAGGAGCATTCCGGCTAGAGTAACAATGAAGGCCGGAATTCTAATATATGCAATCCAAAAACCATGCCATACACCAATAAATACACCTGTAAACAGACATATCGCCATGGAAACCCAGATATTCATCCCTCTATTAACAATGAGAGTTCCTGCCAGAGCACCGATTAGAGCTACCACAGAACCTACTGAGAGGTCGATATTACCACCCGTTAATATACAGATTAGCATACCAACTGCCAGAACTACTACGTAGCCATTCTGTGAAATCAAATTGGTTACATTTTGCGGGTTGATCAGCTTTCCATTGGTTCCTATAGAAAATATCACGGTTACTATGATCAGCGCAATCAGCATCGTATTCTTTTTCATAATTTCCTTTGCTTTATCCATCGTTATGCTCCTTTACTCGATTTTAAGATTTGCCCCATGATATACTCTTGTGTGGCTTGTTCTCGGGCTACATCGCCAACGATTTTCCCCTCATTCATAATGTAGATTCGGTCACACATTCCGATTAACTCAGGTAATTCCGAGGAGATTAATAAAATTGATTTTCCCTCAGCTACCAGCTGATTGATGATACAATATATTTCATATTTTGCACCAACATCAATACCACGGGTGGGTTCATCTAAAATCATGATATCAGGGTCAGCAAACATCCATTTACTTACTAAAACCTTTTGCTGATTGCCTCCGCTTAGGTTGCCAACTTGCTGTTCAATCGAGGTACATTTTGTTTTTAATTTGTCTACGTAATCATTGGCCGATATATTCTCAATATTCAGGTCAATTATGCCATTTTTACTCACCTTATCTAATTTCGCCAATGTTGTATTAATTCGGATTGGATTCGACAGGATTAACCCATCTCCTTTTCGATCCTCTGTAATATATGCTAGCTTTTTATTAATCGCCTGCCGGGTGTTTTTCAGTTTGACCTCTTCTCCGTTGATAAGGAGTGTCCCATGTTGATTGGAACCATAGCTTCTACCAAAAATACTGAGCGCAAGCTCTGTCCTTCCTGAACCCATCAAGCCAGCAATTCCTACCACTTCTCCTTTTCTGACTGTGAGGGATACATGATCTACTACCTTCCGCCCAGGGTCAAGGGGATGATATACGGTCCAGTCCTTTACCTCGAGACCAACCTCTCCTATATTGACATCCTCCCTCTTAGGGAACCGATCCGTGATTTCCCTGCCTACCATTCCACGAATGATGCGCTCTTCACTGATGTCATCCACATTCTTCACGAGAGTTTCGATCGTGGCTCCATCCCGTATTATCGTTATTTTATCAGCAACATATGAAATCTCATTTAGTTTATGAGAGATTATGATCGAGGTTAATCCTGTCTTTTTAAATTGAATTAATAAGTCCAATAGTTTTTTTGAATCTGCTTCATTTAAGGAAGCAGTTGGTTCATCTAAAATAAGCAGCTTAACGTTTTTTGCTAATGCTTTCGCAATTTCAACTAACTGCTGCTTTCCCACACTTATGTCTTTTATCAACCGTTTTGATGATTCACGTAAACCAACGGTTTGTAACAATTCGTCTGCTTTCGAGTAGGTCGCATCCCAGCTAATATTCATCTTAGAACCCTGCTCGTTACCAAGGTACATATTCTCCCCGATCGTCATATAGGGAACAAGAGCTAATTCTTGATGAATGATTACAATCCCTTTTTCCTCACTATGTTTAATTTCATTGAATTTGCAGATATCACCTTGATACAGGATTTCCCCTTCATAGCTCCCAAAGGGATAGATACCACTAAGTACATTCATCAGAGTGGATTTACCTGCCCCATTTTCTCCAACAAGTGCATGAATTTCGCCTTCCTCCACCTGGAGGTTGACATCATCTAATGCCTTAACACCGGGGAAGCGCTTGGTTATATTCTTCATTTCCAATAGAAAATCTGCCATTTCACTCTTCCTCCCTATGCACATCCAAGAACCGGACGAAATACTCTTGTATATTTCTCCGGCTCCTGGGTGCATACTCCTTTATTTATACAGGACTTTGATTGCTATATGTGCCTTTATGTCTACCTTATTGACCTGCCTTCGAGTACCATCGTGTAGTCGTGATTTATTTCAATTTATCTTCGGTATAATAACCGGAATCAATTAATAATTCCTTATAATTATTGATATCAGCAAAAACAGGATCACAGAGATAGGTCGGAACAATACCAGTACCGTTATCATAGGTTTCAATATCATTCACCGGAACTGTCGTATCTTTCATGATAGCTTCCACCATCTCAACAACCTTGGCTGCCAGATCACGTGTATCCTTAAAGATAGACATAGACTGTATTCCAGCAATAATATTCTTTGTTGCAGTAATATCGCAATCCTGACCAGTTAACACTGGGAAATTATCCTTGGTATAGCCCGCATTAACTAATGCGTTGGTGATACCGATAGCACAGGAATCATTTGAGGATAATGCTACATCCAGCTTTGTGTCGCCTGAATAATAAGCAGTTAATAGATTTTCCATACGCTTCTGAGCTTCTTCTGTTGACCAGTTAGGAGTTGCAACCTCTTCGAATTTCTTCTGACCGGATAAAACAACTAATTTACCGCTGTCGATATAGGGATTTAAGATATCCATAGCTCCTCCGAAGAAGTAGCGGGCATTGTTATCATCCTGAGATCCCGTAAACAACTCGATATTGAAAGGACCAGCCTGGTTCTCCAGATCAAGAGCATTAACAATGTACTCACCCTGAATGGTTCCTACCTTGTAGTTATCAAAGGTCGCATAGTAAGAAATTGCATCGGTATCCATAATCAAACGATCATAAGCGATAACCGGGATATTTGCCTTCTTTGCTCCTTCAAGAACAGTTCCAAGGGAATTACTATCGATGGCCGCTATTACCAGTGCACTCACACCGTTGGTAATCATATTTTCGATCTGGGAAACCTGTTGAGCAATTTCATTGTTGGCATATTGAAGATCAACCTTATAGCCGGCAGCTTCCAACTCTTTCTTCATATTGGCACCATCCTGGTTCCAACGTTGAAGATCCTTCGTAGGCATACATACACCTATCGTCTTAGCTCCAGACTTACCACCTGTTTCCTTATCGCCCTTACCACAGGCTGCCAATAAGGATGTAATCATCATGATACAAAGTAACATACTAAACAATTTTCTCTTCATTCCTTAATCCTCCCTTTTATTGTTGATACAACTACAAGTACAATACAAGTAACTCACTACGGTATTATTGTAGCATGGGCAGAATAGGACTAACTTGTGATATATCGTACATTTTTATCGATAATCAACTAGGAAGAATTCTGTTTTTACGTCTTCCGCAATAATATGCTATGGTTTTAACAAAAATGTCCTAACATATACTCCCTTTTGTGGTATATGTAAAAACCCATATTTTCGCCTGTACGATAAGGTATCTACACGTACTGGAGTAAATATGGGCTTAATCTCTGATTTAGGTTTTAATATCTGATCTGGGTTTTATATCTGATCTGGGTTTTATACCTGATCTGGGTTTTACATCTGATCTGGGTTTTACATCTGATCTGGGTTATATCTAATCTATGTTTTATACCTGATCTGGGCCTTACATCTAATCTGTGTTTTGTATCTAACCTGAATTGATAATCACAATATCGATCTTCCCTAGACTATTTTATCACTGCTTCCTTTGTTTCTTCAGGGACATTTAGATAAACATCATCTCTGCTTTGAAAACCACCATCGATGATAACCTCATCGATATTATCCATATTCACTGCAATTGGCTCCAGCTTCACATAGGGTATCTCCATTAACCCATTATCGATATTCACCATGACGTTCAAATCCTCTCCCATGGCTAATTTCACGGCATACTCGGCGGCCACTTTCGCCAACTTATCTACTGGCTTGTATACGGTCATAGTCTGGGTCCCTTCAACGATTCTCTGGCATGCGGCCAGCTCCGCATCCTGACCGGTCACAATCACATTTCCCGCCAATCGGTTTTCCGATAAGGCCCGGACAGCTTCCGTTGCTAAATTATCATTTCCACAAAAGACTCCGTCGATCGTCTCCACGCTATCCAGTGCCGTATTGACCGCATAATAAGCTTCCTCTGCAAGCCAATTACCTGCATTGATCGAATAGATGGTCGTTAACTCGTTCTTCTCCATCACCTCATTAAAACCCTGCTCCACCAATTGCACATTATGATCTGTCGTTGGTCCAAAGATGGTGATGATGTTCCCCCCTGCCGGAATATGATCCACCAAGGTTTGAGCCATAAGTCTTCCTACCTCTTCATTGTCAAAGGAAATGTATAGATCCACCTCGGACTTGATCAAAAGCCGGTCATAGGCCACCACTTTAATCCCAGCCTCTTTGGCTTTATGTAGCACCTCACTACAAGCTTCCGAATCCACTGCTATCACAACAATAACGTCCATGTTCTTCTCGATGAAATATTCAATCTGTGATATCTGTTTCTCCACATCTCCGTTGGCATTCTGAACATTAACCTCAGCGCCCAGTTCTTCTGCTGTAAATGCGAATACATCCCGATCCCGCTGCCATCGCTCGATGACAAAGGAATCGAACGACATTCCAATCTTAATCTTTGTCTCCGTTATATCCGCTTCATAGGCCTCTTCATTTTTATTCCTACAACCGACCAATAAACCTAATGTAGCCAGCCAGAGGACTAGAGCATACCTTCGCTTTTTCATATAGAACCCGAACCTTTCCATTAATATCTCTACGCGTCATACCTGCGTAGATTATAACTATAGACAAGTTATCTCCACTACAATATTATGATTTTTCACGGTACTCAGTAGGCGTTAATCCGACCTGCTTTTTAAATATTCGGCTAAAATAATTCGGGTCACTATAACCTGTTTCAATACAGATATTTTTAATGCTTAAATCTCTGTTCAATAAAAGCTTTTTCGCTTTTTCAATCCGTATTCCAGTCAGGTATTCAATAAAGTTCTCTCCAGTCTCTTCCTTGAACAGCTTACTAAAATAATATGGGCTGATATCTAACTTTCTAGAAACATCATCCAGGGAGATATCCTTCTTATAATTATCCTCCATATATATCTTAGCCATATTAATGCTTCCGCTCGTTTGCTCTTCCCTCTTCGTTATGATATTTCGACAAGCCTCTGATACCTTGTCAATAAACCAATTACGAAGCTGGTCATAATGTTCAATCTGTAATAAGGTAGAGAGATAATCCTTACGATATCTGAAATAATATGTCATCCCACCACTTAAGAACGCCTTTTGCTCTGCGAATAAGATGAATTCTAGAACCTTTAATTTGATATCCATCTCACAATCTGGATAATGCTCGACCATCCAGTCAAAGAAGAGATTCGCCTCGGTCTTCGTCCCCTCCAGATCTCCCAATTCAATCCGATCGAACAATGCACTCTCTGTGTTTATGGGGTAGTCCCCTTCATACTCACATCCAATCGGCAGATCCTTCACATGGGCAACCCGCCCCTTAGAATTACGGACTGCCGATATGGCTTCCTTATAGGATTCACCCAGCTTATGTAAGGGCGTTACAGAGCCAATGCCAATTTTGAACTGTACATTAATTCGTTTGCTCAGTTCGCGTATCAGTTTTCTAGCCTTTTCGATTAGCTCGATACGATCATCATAGATTAGCTGTGCTTTCCCAGTCGGAAGGAAACAGGCAATCTTGTTGACCATAATAGGTCCCACGATACAGGTTAGCTCCTGCTTTAAGCTTTCCCTTACCATGGGATAAAAGCTCTGAGCCTTCACACTAATTCCTACTGGATTAGTCAGGGTCCCCTCCACCAAGGCATCTCCAAATTCAAGGACCATAATCATTCCGTAATCCTCATTGATTCCTAGAAGATTACAGAAATTATCCTTGTCCCTACAGAAATCCTCTCCAGATAATACTGCATAGATAAAATCACTTTCAATAATAGGTATCACAATCTCAAGCTTTTCTCTAATTCTAAGATCATAACTTCTCTTCTTCCGTTCCTCATCAATCACATCCATTGCCTTCTGTAAAACCTGAATAATAATTGACTGGTTCACTGGCTTTGTGAGATATTCTAAAACTCCTAGATTGATCGCTTCCTTAGCATAATTAAACTTATCAAAGGCAGTCATTACAATAAATATAATGGAGTTATTACTCTTTCTAATCTCCTTCATAGCATCAATTCCATTAATCCCAGGCATCTGTATATCCATAAAAGCAATGTCTGGTTTGAACTTCTCCGCTAGCTCTATAACGCTTCTTCCAGTGGTTGCATATTCTATGGTACAACGGTTCCCAAAATGTCTCTCGATTATAAACTTGAGTGAATCAATGACGATACCCTCATCATCAGCTAGCATGATTTTATACATGACCGTCTCCTTCCTAATCTCGTTCCCCAGTAGACTTCGTTCAGCCTTCTATTCTTTATTCTAAAATCTCATCTTCGAACTATTTCTAGTATCCGTTCTGCCTTCTGGTATTCATTCTACATTATAATCTTCCTACTACATTCTAGTCTTCCTACTGATATCTAGTCTTCCTTCTACAATCTAGTCTTCCTTCTGATATTTAGTCTTCCTTCTGATTTCTCGTACTCATTCTGCTTTCTGGTATCCGTATCGTAACCCTTGTTCCCTGGTTTTGACCATCGCTAGAGATTGTAAAGATATCCTCCATATCGTAATAGAGCCGTAGTCGATTTATTACATTGCCTAATCCAATTCCATTGGAATCTTTCGTGATCGAAACCTCACTCGGTAGTGTTTCCACATTAATCTTTGTTCGCATCACCCGGTCGATTGTACTCTGCTCCATACCTGCACCATTATCCGTAATTGTTATAATGATAAAATCGTCCTCCAGATATACGGATAATCGTATTTCACCTTCGTATTCAATATCACGGATTCCATAATTCACTGCATTTTCCACGACTGGTTGAAGAATCATACTGGGTACCCTTACATCAAGTATTGTTTCATCAATTTCTTTATAAAAATTAATCCCACCGGAGAAACGTACATTTAAAATATAGATGTAATTATCCACCAACTTTAGTTCCTCCCATAGGGTGGAATCCTGATCAAAGCTCTTCATATTGAACCGGAAGAACTCTGCCATATTTTCAATAAATTGGCAGGTTTTATCTGCACCCTCCATCATTGCCAGCTGTGCTCCAGCATTTAGGGTATTGAACAGAAAATGAGGGTTAATCTGAGCCTGCAGATATTTTAGCTGAGCATCCTTTAGATGGTTTGTCATCATCAGCTCATTTTCCTTCATCTGGCTCTCCAGTTCCAGACTTTCCTTCGTCCTCTTGATATACTGATGAATACTAACTGTCATCGTATTAAAGGCTTTTGTTACGATCTCCAACTCATCGGAGGAGGCAACTTCCACCAGGTCCACCTCAAAATTCCCAGCTGCGACTTCATTCGCTGCTTCGGTTAATTTCATCAGAGGACCAGTAATACTCCTGGTAACAATGACAATCAAGACTACATTAAATACCATGATAACTAATAGAACTGAGGTACTGATTACTTCCAGATAGCTTAGAGACATCCGAAGAAGCTCGTAGTTATTCGAATTATACTTAAACTGCTCATTATTCAGATTGTTAATATAGGTTCTGATATAATCATAAAGTTTGGCAGCCTCTTCATAATTTGTTTTATACTTTTCTATATTCCTTCCCCTCTTGGCATCCACGGTCTTATCTACCATATCAAGATAGGTTAGAGACATATTCTTTATGTTTTTCTGCGCCAGAAGCATACCGTTATCTGCAACATCACCCTTTAAGCCCTCCACTAAGCTACGGTAATTTTGCTCACTGCGGTAGTAATTTTCCAGAGATTCTGTACTTTTCGTATTTAGATATTCAAAGACATAATCCTGAAGATCATCCAGCGATTCTAACAAATCATTCAGACCCACATTGCTGACATATACCTTATCTATGGTGTTCATCGATTTATTGATATTGTAATACATATACATATTTGCAAAAAATACTACACCAATCGTAAATGCAAAAACTAATACCAGTCTGAATCGGATGGATCCTTTTTTTCTCTTTTCCCCCATAGTAGCTCCCACCCTATTTCTTGTTTTTGATATCATCGATATAGTCCTTAACATTAGTATCATTGATTACGTTAATATCAACTGAGAAATAATCACTAACCCGACCCGTCTCTCTATATTCTGTCATTGCCTCCACACAGTAAGCACCCATCTGTTTTGCGTCAATGGTCATAGTAGAGTGAATGATATTCTTCTCTATCGCACTTAAGATCATCTCTGAGTCATAATATCCAATAATATCGATATCCCCAACCTTATTATAGTCAACCACGGCCTGGTAGACACAAAGCGTATCAATTGCCGTCAGACATACCAAGGTGTCTGGCGAGTACTCCTTGTCCATAATAATATTTCGGATATCCTCTTCTAAACTAAAGGTACTTCGGGTGTTAACAATCGCTGATTCAACTTCTACATCCCTTACTCCTACCATCTCAAGAATACTGGAGTATATTGTATTCGTTCCTGCATCCTTACTATCAGAATTCATTAATACTGTAATCCTTGACTTACCCTCCTGTATTACTTCTAAGACCTGCTTCCCATAAATCTGCCCCTGATTATAACTATTAATTCCCACGAAGCTTTTACGGTTACTTTCTGGTACATCTCGTAGTACGGTAACTACCGGTATTCCTGCCCTATCTGCCTCGTTAATGAGCTCCGTTACTCCCTCTTTCCCATTGGGCTCGATAATAATACCATCTACCTTAGAGGCAATGGCTATCTGTAGCAGCTCCTCCAAGGAATAGGTAACGGAGAGATTACTGCCAATCTTCTCTACAAAGATATCCTGTTCCTTACCCCTATCAAAGGCCCCTTCATAAACAGCGTCCCAGAAGGGAGCATCTGCCTCTTCCGATATAATTGCATAATGGTACTGGTAATTGTGATAATCACCGGGATCCGGTGGCGATATATCCGCGATCCTGTTTTTATAAAAAGCCATTCCAATAAAGATAATTATAAACCCTGTCGCTATGCTACTGATTGCAGTAACAGAAATAATTTGGTTTTTTCTCATTCTATGTAATACTTTTATCATATAGGCTACGCGTGGTTTTCTTCACACGTTTCTCCTTCCGCATCCATTCTTAAACTCATAAACTGTTTCTCAATCTGTTACATGTACGCTCTTTATTATAACATAATCACTTTCTTGATTCCATATTGACACAAAATTTTATGCAAAGTGACGAATTGATTACCATTTTATTGCTTTTTAATTTCAAACCATATTGTAACAACTCCATCCCAAAGGAATAAAATAATAATAGTATTAGGTAGTGGCTAAACTCGTCGCTATTACCTAAATAGTATAATGGAAAGGAAGTGCTCCTTTGGCTATTAAAATATTCATAGATCAGGGTCACAATCCAAGCGGCTTTCATAATGCCGGTGCAACAGGAAATGGCGTAAATGAATCGGAGGTTAATTATCAGGTAGGAGTTTATCTAGCGAATCTACTGAATGCCGATTCTAGATTCGAAGCACGTCTCTCAAGGCCTACCCCCACTACAGTATTAGGGACAAACAATTCCACCAGCTTACAAGAAAGAGTACGTCTAGCTAATACTTGGCCAGCCAACTATTTTATCAGTATCCATTGTAACGCCAATGTAAATCCTGCCATAAACGGTACAGAAATTTATCTATATCAATTTGGTACTCAAGCAAACTGGATGGCACAACATATTATGACTGGAATAACCCAGACGGTTGGAACCAGAAACAATGGAATCCGATTAAATCAATCTCTCTACGTCCTAAGACGAACTACGATGCCCTCTCTTCTTATTGAGCTGGGATATCTAAGTAATTGGTCCGATGCACAGAAACTTCGGGATGACCAATATCAATTTGCTTACGGTATCTATGTAGGTATCATGAGATATTTCGGGTTTACTCCTCAGTAAAAGCTCGGCATATATGTTTAATAAAAATACGGAGGGTAGGTTTAATAATCGGTGTTTTCGGCGTATTATGGCATACCTACCCCCTTTATTCTATTAGAAATATATTAATATGTAATTTGAAAATGTTTCTAATTAATTTTAAAAAGTAGTTTACAAAACACGGAAACAGTGTTATAGTTAATAAGTATTTTATATGTCATGTATGAACTCACATATTTTTGTAAGTCATTACTTGGTTAATGATTTACAAAAATATGTGAATTTTTTACGAACAATTAATACAATAATAATTTTAGGAGGTATCTTTCATGAATAAAGGTACAGTTAAATGGTTTAACGCACAAAAGGGTTTTGGATTTATCACTAACGACAACGGTGGCGAAGATGTATTCGTACATTTCAGCGGCATTGCTTCCAATGGCTTCAAGTCTCTGGAAGAAGGACAGAAGGTTACTTTTGATTTAGAGCGCGGCCAGCGTGGTATGCAGGCTGTTAATGTAGTAGTAGCTTAATTATATCAAAATAATTAGTGCTTAGCTATACAGCTTCACTATACTAACCATTAAAAAAACCAACCATTCTGGATCGGTCTTAGATGACCCTCCTGTCTGGTTGGTTTTTTGTTTATCAAATTTCAAATTTTAGTAAATTAGTTTTTTAAATAGACTTAATATTCTTCCCTGACACCAAATTCTGCAGCTTCAACCCATTCCTCGGGCCTTAGTAGCATGGTAACTAGTTGTTCAAAAAGCTTAAGGTGTTCCATCTCCTGCTTAATTAAAAACTCGAACAATTCCTTTTCCTTTGAATCCTCTGAAGCTTCAAGCATCTCCTGATATAGCTTAATGCTCTTTTCCTCTTGGGTAACAGCCATTCGATAGGCATCCAGCTGAGTCGGTGTTTTCACATCACTACTCAGATCCCCTAGATCTCCGAATATCGTTTTACCCTTCATAAGTTCCGAGTTATCAACCAGAGCAAAGGTTTCCTTATTCTTTAGTTTCAATAACAGAGCAGCATGCTCTTTCTCTGAATCAGCCAATAGCGTAAAAACACGATGCAGCTCATTCGCTTTATTTTTCTCAGCCTGTTCCAGATAGTATTTCTGTCCATCCAGTTCCATTTCAATCGCATAATCCAAATGTTTCACTCTTTCATCCTCCTTTGTTATAGTATTCTACTAATAAATATTCCATTAATAAATATTAATTTATTTATGATAGGAATGATTATTATTAATACGATATGCGCGGTATATCTGTTCCAATAAAACCATACGCATTAGTTGGTGAGGAAATGTCATTTTCGAAAAACTAAGCTTATAATCAGCCCGTTTAAGAACCTCTCTTGACAACCCCAAAGATCCGCCTATTATAAAGCTGATATGGCTGGTTCCGGCTACCCCTAGAGTATCCAGTTTTGTAGCCAGTTCTTCTGACGTGAGCTGAATCCCTTCAATCGCCAAAGCGATACAATAGGATTCCTCTTTTAAAACCTTTAAGATCCGCTCTCCTTCTTTCTTCTTAACCATTTCCTCCAGAGCATTACTTCCATGATCCGGCGTCTTTTCATCTGCCAACTCGATTATTTCAAGATTACAATACCTGCCAAGGCGTTTTGAATACTCCTCCACTCCGGCTGATAGATACTTTTCCTTTAATTTACCCACACATATTAGAGAGATTTTCATCCACGATATCTTCCTTCACTATTTCCCTGTTATATTCATACAAGGTGCCATTCTTTACCTTCTTTAGATTCGGGCCGGTAAACCCACGCTTCTTTAACTCCTTTTGGAAATTATATAACATAAAACCATGAAATACAATCAACACATTATCCTTGGACCAATCCACCTTATCCAAAAATCGATTAATCCTATTTCTGGTATCTAAGATGGTTTCCGGCTGACTCTTAGCTCTTAAAAACCAGGCCAATCTTCCAAAGGTATGCCATACTTCAAACGGTAATTTCAGTCGGTCATTATGTATAAAAGGTTCATTTTCCACCTCTCTAAGAAGCTTGTCAACCAATATATGCCCTTTATAAACTGTCTTTGCTGTGGCAACAGCCCTAGGTAGGTCACTAACGTAACAGACATCCCACTCGATTCCGTTCATGTCCACCTTTGTCTTAATAACCTCAGATTCATGATATTTATCATTCCATTCCCTAAATTCACGGGAAGTCATCATCCTCTTGTGAGGGCAATTTACTTTAAAATGCCGTAATAGTCCAATCCTCATAGCCACTCCCATACGATTCATAGCTGTTTTCTTAATAATATCCTATGGCTACTTTATCTTATAGTAACATTATATACTAAGACATTATATGTTATTGTACCTATAATCTACTTATATTTCAAGTAGAATAAAAACTTCCGCAAGATAAAAAGTCAAAAATGTACAAAGCAGATAGACAAGATATAAATGTCTTTTCTTTTCATACATTTCTGACTTTCTACAAGTGGTTCCGATAGATGAACAAGAACCATATATCAAATACTCCCCATAACACCTAGATAATAAAGTTAATTTACTCCTTAACACCACCAATGGTTAATCCAGATACGAAATATCTCTGAAGGAAGGGATATAAGCAAACAATCGGGAATGCCGTAACCATAGTAGCTGCAGCTCGGATCGATTCCGGTGTAACCATATTAGCAGCATGCTTCGCTGCGTTCGGGTCACCGGATTGTTGGGATACCGAGGAAAGCAGCTTCATCAGCTCATACTGTAAGGTTGTCAAATCCTGACGCCCAGAATTATAAATCATTACATCAAACCAGGAATTCCACTGACCAACCGCTATAAATAAGGCAACGGTTGCCAATACCGGTTTACAAAGTGGTAAGATGATTTTCCAGAATATCTTCATATGGCCAGCTCCATCCACCTGAGCAGATTCTACCAAGCTTTCCGGCAAACCATTCATATAGGTCCTGATAACAATCATATTGAAGGCTGAAACCGCTCCAGGTATAATATATACCCAGAAGGTGTTGGTTAATCCAAGGCTTTTAAATAAGAGAAGACCAGGTATTAACCCTCCTTGCACATACATGCTTAATACATAGAATAAGGAAACCTGCTTATTCAGTAAGAATTCTCTTCTGGTGAGTACATAAGCCAGCATCGCTGTAACAAGCATATGGGATACGGTTGCTATCACTGTACGCATAACAGAGATGTATGCGCCTTGCATTAAGGTATCCATTTTGAATACGGTCTTATAGTTTTGAATTGTAAATTTACGAGGGATTAGATGTATACCCCCTGTTAATGTATCCACTGCTTCATTAAAGGATATTGCCAGAGTATTCAGGATGGGATACAAGGTGACGATGCAGAATAATGTCAATATTAATGTATTAAAAATAATAAATGTTATGTCCGCAGGACTTTTCTTAATTGATGTTTTACTCTTATTCATACTTATTCCCTCCTTCCTAGTATAATCTCTCTTGGTCGAAGGCTTTCGCTGCCCGATTCGCCAAGGAAACAAGTATGATACTTACTGCGCTCTTAAAGATACCAGCAGCCGTACCGATGGACCAATCTGCTCCCAGATTGAAGGATTTATTCAGTACATAGGTATCAATAACCTCTGATGTGCTTTTAATAATATCATTTTTCAATTGGTATTGAGCCTCGAAGCCAGAATTCATAATCATACCAAGATTAATAATCAATAGAACAAATATCGTTGATTTGATTCCTGGTAGCGTTATATGAAGCATCTTTTTTAATCTGCCGGCACCATCGATGGAAGCCGCTTCATAAAGATCCGGATTAATGGAAGTAATAGAAGCCAGATAAATGATACTATTCCAACCAGTCTCCTTCCATATGAAGGAAAATCCAACGATCCACCAGAAATATTTCGGGTTGGCAAAGTAATTAATCGGGGCATCAAGGATCCCTATTTTCACCAACATCTCATTGATTATTCCACCATCCAGGGATAGCATATTGCGGACAATTGCTGCAACAATGATCCAGGATAAGAAATGAGGCAGATAGGATATCGTCTGGACAAATTTTTTCCCTTTCAGGTTCATTACCTCATTTAGTAATAAAGCAAAACCAATAGCAAATACGAAGCTTAATACCAGATTAATCACGCTCATTGCTACTGTATTACGAAATGCCAGAATAAAGTCTTTATCCGAAAATAACTGAACAAATTTGTCCCAAGCAACCCAAAGCTGATTATCTTTAGCCGCAGGCTTAAAATTCTGAAATGCCATTGTCCAGCCAACTAATGGACCATAATAAAAGATCAATCCATAGAGAAGAAACGGAATTGACATAAGAATTAATTGCTTCTGTCGAAAGATCATCTTCCAAGTAACGAGTCCCTCGTATTTTTCATGGGCATGACCTACAATAGCCAATATAAGAATAACTAGATTCGATATCATAATAAAATAGAAACCAATACCCCAGTTACTCTGATAGAATTTTTCTGCCTGTAGTGCACCAATACTGATAGCATTGATTGATACAAGTCCCAATAAAGATAACACTATATTTATCAGTGATAATATCTTAGTCAGCCGGTACTCCTTCAAACCCTTTGATAACAGCATCTTTATACCGGATATGATAGATAATACCACCGTCATAATCAAAGTAAAAATCACCAGAAACGCACTGATGATATCCTGTTTTAAATAGTTTATTACGGAGGCCGATAATTGAATTAATCCAATATAGGAATAGTCTCTCTCTTCAAGATTACTCATTTCCTCTATGTCAGCTACCCTTTTCTCCAGCTTCTCTGACAAGATATCTATTATGTAGTACTCTTCTTCTTTTAATCGTCTTTGCGTAGATTCACGATCCTTGCCATTCACTATATTTTTCGCGGTACTATATACGATTGATTTCGCTATACCTGCTTCCTTAGCCACCTCATCAATAATATTACTTTCCAGCGCCGCTGTTGTATAGTCTATCACATAGCCCTCACTAACACCTTCCTGCTCGGGTAGATGTAGATATGGAAGAAACAAACCAACTATAACTGATGCGAAAAGCAAAACAGCTATAATAATCTTATAGGGTTTCCTCTTTTTCATACAAGTGCCTCCAGTCTCACTTCTTTTCACTAAACGAAATCATCAAATTTTCATTGGACTATCTAAGCCCTTGTTTAGTATTTTTTTCGACATTTTAATAGGGGTGCCTTAAATGGCGTCATTGCCTTTTAAGACACCCCAATTTTCTAGTGGTAAACTTTATTTATTATCCAATTCTTATTACTTACCAGCTCTCTTACGTGCATCTAATGTTAATTGATCAAGATATGCATCAATATCTACTTCAGTACGATATGCTTCCTGGTACTCTGCCCATAACGCATCAAACTGATCCGTAGGAGCCATCATAATACTAGGTAAGTACTCATGCTTCAGCTCACCAATCTTAGCCTTAGCCTGACCATAATCTGTATCATTAGTCCAAGTATTTGTTACGGACCACATCGGATACCAAGGCTCATTCAAGTTATCGGTATTTAAGAAATCTAAGAATGTCTTTTTGCCATAACCATCAAGAAGCTGTTTCTCAACATCATATAAAGTCTCATAGAATTCATTTGGCTGATTCTTAGGATCCTGTGCGTTGATTCCATCTGCTAACTGACCTTCATAATGAGGGAAGTAAGCATATCCACCGTTAACCAGGTTCTGGGTTACCCAATCCTGATTATCATAGTTTGCTCTCTGCTCCGGTGTTCTATAGAAGGCACCGTCATCACCAACCATGTAATCAACACCTTCTTCACCCCAAGATCTCATAATCATAACCTCAGGAGAAAGAAGATCATTTAGGAACTGCATAGCACCTTCAACATCCTTACAGCTGGTGGTAATGCTTAAACCATTGGATACATCCAAAGCTGACGGGCTGTGCCATCTATCTTTGATGCCTTCTTCAAAGGTAATCGGCAACGGAACATAGGTTTTGCCAACCTTACCCTGTGTAACCAGTGCATCATTAGCAGTATTGAAGTTCCACAGCTGGTCCAAAGTACCAAGTACTCTACCGGTAGATAATAAGGAGATATACTGGTCATAGGACATAGTATAAGTTTCAGGATGAACTAAGCCCTGATTATAAACTTCATTCATCTTCTTATAGTATTCAACTGCTCTCGGATGAGTATTATAATCGATGGCAGTTACAGTATCAGGATCGATGATAGCTGCTCCATCGTTCGGATAACCTAATAAGAATAACGGAGGATTCTCAATACCAAAGTATCTCCAGTCCTCAGTACTCATAGTAAAGCCAACGGTTTCCTGTCCATCCTCAGTTGTAGGATGTGCAGCCTTATAATCAGCAATTACGTTAAAGTAATCATCCATGGTTCTGATATCAGGATAATTCGCCCAGATTAGAACGTCTTTCTGCATCCAGAAAGCCATATCCCAGTGATATGTAGCCATATCCTTGCCCTGTATGATACCAAACTGAGGAATCAGATAGATATGTCCATCTTCATTCCTTACATTGTTCCATTCAGCTTCGGATAAATAATTTTTAATATTCGGATAGTTGTCCCAGATTTCGTCAATTGCAACTAAAGCTCCAGCCTCGATTAACGCTGGTGTACCAGTAGCACCTGTAATAAAATCAGGGTAATCGCCACCTGCGATCATAACACCGACTCTCTCATCAGCGGTCTGACCGGTAAGCCAAGAAACCTTTGCCCAAGCACCGGTTTTCTCTGCTATCTTCTGCAGCATTCTGTTATTGTCCGGTATCTCAGTTCCAGGAACTGCGTTAAACATAGTAAACTGCTTAATTTCTTTAGGTTCTGTGGAAGTTTCATCATCTTTCTTTGTTTCAGTTGATGAATCATCCTTCTTGCCACTGTCATCCGTGGTAGTTCCCTGATTGTCTGTTGGTTTTTCAGTATCTTTCTTACAACCAACCATGAGGGAACCAAACATAGTGATTACCATGATCACAGCAAGCAACGTTCTGAATCTTTTCATGATATTTCCTCCCTATACTTTTTTGCTAATGTGCATATCAAACGCATTTTAGCTAATTCAATATTATCATTATTGCACAACAACATCAATGTAAAAAGTATAGTTTAAACATAAAAAATTATAGTTTATTAGAATTATCTATGCATTTTTACTAGTATTCTACAATGCAAGCGTTACACTGAACCTCCATATGCATAACAATGTTTACGGTATTGTAAAGGTGTAATGCCTTTCAATTGTACAAATTTGCTAATAAAATAATCGGTATTATTAAAACCAACGGCACTGGCTATCAGATAGATTTTTTCATCCGAACGGATTAAAAGCTCTGCAGCTCGGTCAATCCGATAATTATTTAAGTAGTCTTTAAAGGATATACCATACTGTTTTTTAAATATCTGTCCCAAATAAGCACTGTTAATATAATATTTTTCACCAAGAGATTTTAGGCTAAGATTATCAATGTAATTCTCCGTTATCTCCCTTTCTATCTCCTTTAGGACGCCTCCAAAACTGTGATGTCTTAGTTGGCCCAGATACTCGGCAAACCCGTAAGCAAATTCCCTGAAGTGTTTTACGCTCCCCCTAACTGCTACCTGATCATAGCCTCCCTGGCTGATCATTTTATGAACCTCCTCCTGATCGAAATCAGGATTCAACTCCCTCGCAAGGTTAATCAGATTAAAGAGTAGGTAGTCCAAGTTGATTTTTATAATCTCTGGCTCTGTTACCCAATCTTTAAAATGACTATATAGAGCATCGGTCTGTTTCTGTATCAGATCTCTATCATTTTCTTCGATGGCACGAATCAATCCATCCATCTCCTCCTTATCTACCGGATATTTATCCGCGCTAATATTACTTTGAATCTCATCATAATATGCAATGTTTTTCTTGTTGGAGAATAGATGGAAGTTATGAGCAATCTTAGCCGATTTATAAGAGTCCGAAATCATGCTGACATCCTCCACTCTCTGGCCAATGTATAGAATTATGTTATGGCTAAGCTTGTCCTTAACCGCCTCATATAAGGCGTCTATGTATTCCTCCTCACTAAGGTTCGCCAGATCGGATATTTTTTTTGCATAGATAAACCCAACGGCATAGTCATTTTCGTTTCTTACCGCTTCTATATAGGCATGAAAGCAATGCTCACCCAGAAAGTCCTTAAGTGCTAGATAGAGTAAATTCTGTACCTTTAGCTTCTCCTCATAGGATAGCAATTGATATCGCTCATCCGTGCGGTCATATTCCAGATCAATGTATCTCACCTGCGTATAGGCGGTTAAGAATTTCTTAATATAAGGATACCCTTCCGTATCCTGGATACCAGATATCAGATGATTCATATGATTATCAAATACGATTTTTTCTGTTTGCTCCTGTTTTTTCTGCTCCTCCATTTTACGGTAGTACTGTCTCTTATACTCTTCAAGTACCCGAATTAGCTCGTCCCTTTGGACCGGTTTTAAAATATAATCCTCCACATTATATTTAATGGCTTTTTTTGCATACTCAAATTCATAGTATCCACTAAAAATGATGAAACGAATATCCTTGGAGATATGCTCTCTTGTGTAGCCAATTAATTCAATACCATCCATCTGAGGCATTTTGATATCTGTAATAATAAGATCTATGTCTACTTTCTTCATAACCTCCAGGGCTTCCTCACCATTCGAGGCTTCCCCACAGATTTCAAACCCGTAAAGCTCCCAGTTTATCAAGATCTGAAGTCCCTGCCTGATGTATGGTTCATCATCGACGATTAGCACTTTAATCAATATTCGCCCCCCCCTTATCCTTCAATCTATCTTTTATCATTCTGCTTTCGACACTGACTAATGGCAGCTGTATTGTAATATCGGTACCATTATCCGGTGCACTGTCAATATCAAAGGTGACATTTCCATCACAATACATCTTAAGACGAAGAAAAGCATTTAGCATACCCGTACTTTCCGCTTCATTTAACATCTTACTGTCAGCGCGAGACAGCATTTCCTTCATTTCCTTCAGCTTTTCCTCATTAATTCCCTTTCCATTATCCGAGATCTCTATAAACAAATAGTCTGAATTCATTGTTACGGTTAGAGATATTACACCATCTCCCACAGTAGTTTCTATTCCGTGAATAAAAGCATTTTCCACAAAGGTACTTATGGCAAGCTTTGGCACAAGATACTGCCTACATTCCTCCATAACATAATGATAATATTTCAACTTATCACCAAATCGATACCGTTGAATATTGATATACTTTTCTACAAAGCTTAACTCTTCCTCTATGGTAATAAAATCAGAACCCCAGATCATACTTTTCCGAAATAATATTGCCAGCTCACCAATAATATCTGCTGTTTCATCTTCACCTTTAATCAGACTCCGCATTCGGATTGATTCAAGGGTATTAAATAGGAAATGTGGATTCACCTGACTCTGGACTGCCTTTAGCTCTGCCTGCTTTTTGGACAGCTCCAATGCTTGCTTTTCTGCCTTTCCCTTGAATACCACCTCAATCAGATTCCTGATTTTTCGAATCATCAAATTATAGCTTCGGATTAATTCTCCGATTTCATCCTCACCTGGCAGGCTAACTATTTCTTCAAATTGTTCCCTCTTAACCTTATCCATATGGTTGGCCACTAGGGACAATCGTTTACTTATGGATTTCCCTACGAAATAAATCAAAAGAGAGGGCATGAAAATATTCAATAAAACCAGTAGTAAAAGACCGTCATATTCCAAGATAACCGTCCAAAAGGCAGTATCCTCTGACTGTACCACGATTTCCCAATTCTGCTTTCCGGTGATAAAGGTGTGAGACATCGTTATCTTCTCTTCCTCAATGCTATTGGCGGATTCATAGGGTTTCATACTGTTTTGATTGGGTTGATTGGAAAACAATATATAATCCTGGTTTCTGACATAAATATCTGCATCAATTTTCTCATTTAAAACATCCATTAGCATTAAATTATAATCAATGTCTATCTTAAGAAGCTTTTCTATCCCTTTATAACCGTAGTTATCCAAGTTTCTTATAATACTAATGGTTTTACTAGTACCGCTACCAGTAGCATATCGTTTCAATTCATCATAATAGGTATGGAGGAATATATCTTCTCCACTCTCCTTATATGCCTGATACCATTCGGTATCCTTAATCATGTTAACAGTAGCTATCTTACCCCCATTTAGAATGGTATCATTATCCGCAAATACCTGGATTTTAAATAAAATTCCATTATTATAATTATAGCTAAGACTGTTGATTTTAAGTAATTTTATGTATTCATCATAATAAGTCATATTATTGATATAGCTACGATTTAAAAACTCATCCAACGGCCGGTCCATATAAAGATTATTAGTAAACAAAATACATCCTTCCACCGTCTCATTTAAGTTATATGCAATACGATCCATCAAAAATTGCATTTCCTTATATTTGTCGGCTTTGGAATTGTTATTCACTGTAAACAGGATAATTACATCAGTTAGAATGATTGGTATTAAAACGCAGAAGAAATATATCAACAGAAGCTTGTTTCTGATTTTAAGATTATTAAACTTCATTTTTCCCCATTCCTGGCAATTGTGATAACTAATTCGCCAATTGATTGACCTTTTTTATTGGTATCATATCGACATATTTTATAAGTATATAATCATTGCATATAATCGACATATTTCATAACGTTTTTAAGCATATTATTGACATGTTTTTATTGACATATGTATCACCATTTTACACAATATATTAAAATATGGCAAGCAACTGTTAATGGGTGGTAAAACTAACATTCTATAAAACGATAAAATATTATATATTTGTCAGATAATTACATTTATTCCAAATGTGACATAAAAATGGACTAAATTGTTCACAAATTATCTTTATTTCATCCATATTTTAAACATATATGAAGTTTATACTATAATTAGAAAGTGATTATAAGAATTTTCACTCTCCTCCTCCCTACTTTATAGATATATGAAAGGGTGTCTAGCGCCAATGGTGATAGACACCCCTCTTCTTGTTTTTATACGCTTTGATTCGCACACTATAATTTTATACTTTTTATACTTTTTTTATTTTATCTTCACATTATAGTCACAAATTGCAGCTATAATATCATTATAGACAGTGATAAAACACTTTCTACTCCCACCCTATTATACATGAGGTATATCAACACCCCTGTTGTATACCAAAATAACCTGCCTTGGAATTTCCTTGGCAGGTTATTTTTCATTCGAGCTTAGCTTTTCTATACTAATTCTTTCATCTCTATTGGCTCTGGTACAGCCTCCGTTATCTTTGAGATTCGGACCTGTTCTATCATCTTATTTCTGGTCTCAAGAATTTCAAACTGATACCCTTCATACTCAAGGGTCTCTTTTTCTCCGTCTGCCGGTATCCTACCTAGGATAGAGATTAGGAGCCCATTCAGCGTATCATAGTCTTCATGATCTATGACAATATTCAGATCCTCCACCAGCTCCTCTAGACTTATGGAGCCTTTTACAATATAAGCCTCTTCTTCCCTGGAGATAACCATACTTTCTTCTTTATCATATTCATCCTGAATATTACCTACAATCTCTTCAATAAAATCTTCCATTGCCACCAGACCAGCGGTTTGGCCATATTCATCAATTACTATGGCCATATGAACATTTTTCGCTTGCATATCATGGAATAAAATATTGATATTCTGAGTATCCGGAACAAAATAAGGCTCTCTGGCGAATTCCTTCAGCGGTTTTTTTCTTAATTCTTCTGATATGTAAGCAGAGGTAACATCCTTCAAATGTAAGATCCCTGTGATATTGTCCCTATTATCTTCATATAGGGGATACCGTGAATAGTTTTCTGACAGCATATAATGCAATGCTTCCTCAACGGACATATCCGCATTAACCGCCAGTATCCTTTTCTTATGAGTCATGATATCTTCAGCTTCTTTTTCATCCAGCTCGATAATATTAGATATCATCTCAGCCTCTCCAGCATCAAATACCCCTTGCTCATGGCCTTCATTTACCATGGAGATTATCTCATCCTCCGTTACATTATCCTCTAATGAAGAGGGCTTGACCCCAAAGATTCGAAGAATAATATTCATAATCTTCTCCAAGAGCCAGGCGAAAGGGCTTAGGATGAATCCAAGGAGGCCAATGATACCCCGAGTATAATACAATATGGTTTCCTCATATTTTATAGCAAACTTCTTAGGGATAATACCTCCTAATAATGTAGCTATAAACACAAGCAATAAAATAGACAGGGCGTAACAGATTGGCCCAATATAGGATATCTCTGATCTAAGGTTGCTATTTTGTATCCCTTTACTAATCGCAGGAATCAGATTTCTAGCATATACGATACCAACTGAGATTCCACACAGCCCCTGGATTAGCTCCAGGACATTGCTGTATTTCCCTTGGTGTTCTAGTAGATGCAGTATATGAACTGCATACCTTTCACCAGCCTCAGCTTTTTTCTTAATACTATTTTCACTGATATTCTCCAGTGCTGTTCTCATGATAATAACAATGGCATTTATCAATACCAATAGTAAAATTAACATGATTCCCGATATGGGACTGCCTTCTTCCATAGTAAAATACTCCTTTATTGAATTATCTAAAATATGTATCCAAAGCAAAACTGATGATAAGTGCCCGATCAATTTTCTTTAATACATCCCGATCCAGATGGCATACTTTTTCCTTTAATCTGGATTTGTCAATCGTTCGGACCTGTTCTAATAATATGACAGAATCCTTAACGATGCCATATTTATCAGCATCAAGCTCTACATGTGTAGGTAGCTTGGCTTTATTCATTTTTGATGTAATCGCCGCACATATGACGGTAGGACTATGTTTATTACCGGTATCATTCTGTACAATAAGTACCGGCCTGACACCTCCCTGCTCTGATCCGATTACAGGTCTTAGATCAGCATAAAAGATATCTCCTCGTTTGATTACCACTTCATTCACACTCCAATTTCAGGCTTTTACCTTATTATTGCCATTTTCTTCGTGTGTATTCCAGAAAGTGTATGATAACTCACAAATTAAACAGTACTGTGGTTGTTATTTAACGAGGTATATACTCTGGGAATCCGCTTTCCAATCGTGCATACTAATTCGTATGGAAAGGAATGAGACCAATCAGCCAGCTCTTCAACACTGATATAGGAATCACCGTCCCTACCCATAAGCGTTACGGTATCTCCCTCACATACCTCCTCGATATCTGTCACATCTACCATAAATTGATCCATGCAGATTCTTCCGATAATCGGAGCATACTGACCGCGAATGATAACTTTACCTAGATTGGATAAATTTCTAGAATAACCATCTGCATAGCCAACGGGAATGGTTGCTATCTTAGTCTTTCTTGTTGTAACAAAGGTTGCACCATAGCTGATTCCTACTCCCTCTTCCACTTTTTTAATATAAATCACATGGCTTATTAGTTCCATGGCTGGAATTAGGTGAATTTCATCCTGATTTACTTCCTCGGATGGGTAAATACCATAGGTAGCAATTCCGCAGCGAACCATATTTAGTCTGGCATCTGCTACATCTAGAATTCCAGCACTATTTGAAATATGCAATACTGGAATATGAATCTGCTCTCGATTTAATGTATCGGCAAATGTCAAAAATCTCTTTAGCTGATCCTTGGTACTCGATTTATCCTTCTCATCGGCTCTAGCAAAATGTGAGAATAAACCTTCTATTTCAATTCCAGGTAATTCGGTAATACGCTTAATCTCTTCAACGCTCTCTTTCGTATCCGAATAGCCGATACGACTCATACCTGTATCTATCTTAATATGAATTTTCGCTTTTTTACCCTGGCGTAGTGCTTCCTCTGATAAAGCTACAGCCCTATTATACTGAAATACAGTCTGGGTAACATCATAGGATACCACCATAGGAAAATGTTCAATCGGTGTATAGCCTAATATAAGGATTGGCTTTTGAATCCCTGCTTTTCTTAATTCAATGGCTTCTTCAATAATAGCCACACCATAAACATCAATCGCCCCGTTGTTCAGTTCCTTGGCAATCGGTACTGCTCCATGGCCATAGGCATCTGCCTTGATGATGGCCATCAGCATAATATCCTTAGGTAATTTCGATTTTACTTGCTTTAGATTATGCTGGATTGCATTCAAATCAACCTTCGCCTGTACTCTATAATAATTAACTATCTCATCCATAGGATTTTTCAATACCTCATCCATAATATGCAAAGCCTTTCCAGGAGTTGTTCTTCTCTCCATTATGATATCCTGTGTTTCATACATATTCCTACTATATCGTTTACAACGATTGTTCGAGCATCCTTAAATATATATATCAACTTATTATTATAAGAACATTACCTTATAGTGTCAATGAAATTATCTTAACCCCGTACTATGACACCTCATCAATTATTACATTATATTCATGGAGCTTGTTGTTGTTATCTCTCGGAATCTCCAAAACCACAATAATTTCTATTAGTGCTTTTATACCACTAGGGGCTTTGTCCTCTCCAATAAAAAGAATTGCAACCTAGTAACCCTGAAAAAACAGAATTCGCTCAGCTGCAACACCATCACCACGATTATTTCCAGATCCGTATACAAAACGATCCTGTCATTTTTTTGAATCAACTGCATATCTTATAGCCGTTCTCCCACGTCTTCCCCTATAGCAACAGCATTGGCAAAATCCTTCGTATTCGTGATGGATACGTGGATTGCAGTAATTCCCAGCTCATTAGCCATCTGCTTAGCCTTACCATAGAGATTAACATACGGCTTACCTTGCGAATCCCTTAACACTTCAATCTCAAGTAGAGAAAGGTTACGGAAGCCAGTACCAAATAACTTGGCAACAGCCTCCTTAACTGCAAAATTACCTGCAGCCTTTTTATAATCCTTATGAATCATCTCAATCTCTTTGGTTGTAAAGCACCGAATCATAAATGATTCTTTTTCACAGGCTCTTGCAACCCGATCTATCTCAATTAAATCTAGTCCTATTCCAACGATCATCAATCACACCGTTCTTCCTTCCAGTTATTCCGGCTTTGGTGTATTATCAAATTCCTCGTCAAGCCTCTCTATTAAGTCCGCACCAAGTAAACTATGCATGTATGTATATATCAGGTTGTTCATAGTCTCCATATCCTGTTTCGCCAGTATCTTTAACTTTAGATCTTCCCTGATCTGGGTAATCCAGCTACTGATCTCCGCGATCTCTTTATGATTGGAGGACAATCGTTCATAACATAGCTTCATGCTTTCCATCATTAGCATTTCATTCGCTTCCTTGATCTGATACGGAAGCTCAGCCAACTGATCGGAGGTTTTATCTAGCTTTGTGTTTATTTCATTAATATATTGCTTGTTTTTGTCCAGCTTCTTTCCTTTGGACTTTCCAAGAAGATTGTTTCCGTCATCCATATTCGCAACAATATCTGTCATCAAGGTTTTCTTTAATGCCTTCATATCTTTGATGTCATGAATTAACTTTCCTTGCTCTTTGAGCAGATTATTTACATGGCGCTCATACTCCTTAATACTGGGAGTTTTCTCATCCTCAGGAAATAATTCATGCCAGCGGGAATCCAATGTAAGGATTGGAAGTTGTCTATTCTTAATCACGGAATCAAATTTCAGCTTCTTTCCTCTTTTGCCCATGACATTACCGGCCTTTCTTACTCTTCTTCCTCATACGATTTCGTTGATAGTCGATAGGATAGCTTCATCAGGCTTTCGGCAAGATGAACATTCTCAACTGTAATATCCTTGGGAAGATTCAAGTCTGTTGGTGCAAAGTTCCATATACCTTTGATACCCCATTTTGCCAAATCAGAAGCCAGCTGTGGTGCTTTTGTCTTAGGAACGGTGATTGCAGCGATATCAATACTTTGGGTTTGTATGAATTCCTCTAACGTATCAATCAGCTGAACCTCTACTCCACGAATGGACATACCAATTAAACGAGGATTCACATCAAATATTCCACTGATAAAGAAACCTCTCCGCTCAAAGTCTACATAATTCGCCAATGCCTGTCCCAAATTACCGGCACCAATTATTATTACATTATATTTTTTATCAAGACCAAGTATTTTACCTATCTCAGAATGTAGATATTCCACATTATATCCATAACCCTGTTGTCCAAAGCCCCCAAAATTGTTCAAATCTTGCCGTATCTGAGAGGCAGTCACCTTCATCTTATCACTTAACTCTTTTGATGATATACGTACAACATCTTTTTCTAGCAAATCTCCAAGATAACGGTAGTATCTTGGTAATCTATTTATAACAGCTTTTGATATCTCTTTATTATCCAATTGTCTTCCTCCTTCTCCACTAACTTACTCTTACAATTATATTAAATTGTTAAT
>CAYMLE010000021.1:0-28269 GCA_964391115.1 uncultured Herbinix sp.
AAAAATGCCGACATCGTCGGCATTTTTTATTAATCATGACAAGTCAATTATTATTTGATTCACTTGCTGTACTTATTTTCTTACTTAAATTACTTCGCATAATCAGTAACTCTAGATTCTCTGATTACATTAACTTTGATTTGTCCAGGATATTCTAATTCATTTTCAATTTGCTTTGATAAGTCACGAGCAAGTAATACCATATCAGCATCGCTGATCTGCTCCGGAACAACCATAACCCGGACTTCTCTACCTGCTTGAATAGCAAAGGACTTATCAACCCATTTAAAGCCATTGGTAATATCTTCTAATTGTTTTAATCGGTTTGTGTATGTTTCTAAGGTTTCGCGTCTTGCCCCAGGTCTTGCAGCTGATATAGTATCAGCGGCTTGGACGATACATGAAATCAATGAATTGAATTCCACATCACCGTGATGGGATTCCACTGCATTAATAATTACTGGTGATTCCTTGTATTTTCTACAGAGGTCTGCACCAATTTGTACATGAGTACCTTCCACTTCATGATCGATAGATTTACCGATATCATGTAATAAACCTGCACGTTTTGCGAGTCTTACATCAACGCCGATTTCTCCGGCAAGTAAACCGGATAAAATAGCTACTTCTACGGAATGCTTTAAGGCATTCTGTCCATAACTTGTCCTAAATTTCATCTTACCCAGAAGTTTCACAAGTTCTGGATGGATTCCATGTACGCCTACTTCTAGAGTAGCAGCTTCTCCGGCTTCGCGGATCATAACTTCTACTTCCTTCTGAGCTTTCTCCACCATCTCCTCAATTCTGGCTGGATGAATTCTTCCATCCACAATCAGTTTCTCAAGGGCAATACGTGCCACTTCTCTTCTGATTGGATCAAAGGCTGATAAAATGACAGCCTCAGGGGTATCATCGATAATCAGATCTACTCCGGTCATGGTCTCTAATGTTCTGATATTACGTCCTTCTCTACCAATGATCCTACCCTTCATTTCATCGTTAGGAAGCTGGACTACCGAGATAGTTGTCTCAGCAACATGATCCGCAGCACAACGCTGAATTGCTGTAACTACTAGATCTTTTGCTTTTTTATCCGCTTCTTCTTTTGCTTTGCTTTCCAATTCCTTGATCAGCATCGCAGTTTCATGCTTTACTTCGTCTTCAACAGTTTTTAATAGATATTCCTTAGCTTGTTCGGAGGTTAAACCAGAGATTTTCTCTAGTTCATGCAATTGTCTTTCATGGAACTCTTCAACATCCTGTTTGATTTTGTCAAGTTCGGATTCTTTGGATGAAAGTCTTGCTTCTTTCTTTTCCAGTGCCTCGGTTTTTCTATCCAAGGTTTCTTCCTTGTTTAGAACCCGTTTTTCATAGCGTTGTAGTTCTGCTCTTCGTTCTTTTGATTCTCGCTCGAATTCATTCTTAACTCTTAAATTCTCTTCCTTAGCTTCGAGCAAGGCTTCTCTCTTCTTAGTTTCAGCTGTTTTTAAAGCTTCATCTATGATTTCTCTTGCTTTTTCCTCTGCACTACCTATCTTAGCTTCATAAACCTTAATACGATAAGTCGTAGCAAATTTCCAAGTAAGAGGAGCTACTATCACGAAGGTAACAACAAAAGTGATTATTACCGCTGCTAGCACAGGAGCACCTCCTTATTCAGTTTTCATTGTACTAAAATATACAACATTTAAATTTTATACTGTATTTAGGAATATGTCAAGTATACTGCCAAATTATTTATCTATTTTGACTTAAATATATGCATAATTTCAAGAAATTCATCTATTTTTATTCATAATAGAATGATTTTATCTTGTGGAAGCCTTTTCCATATTACCCAGATAGTAGAATCCTTTATTTTCCTCTAAAGATACGTCAATAATCGAACCAATGAGACTAGGATCCCCTGGAAAATGAACCAAAAGGTTATTGCTGAGTCTTCCGGTCAATAAACTTGAGTCCTGGGAGTTAATCTCTTCTACTAAAACCTTCTGAACGGAGTGCTGCTCTCGCTGAGTAGCTTTGGCAGAGGCGGAGTGGACCTCAACTAGTAGTCGATCGAAACGATCTTTTGCTGTAGACTCATCAATCTGGTCTTCCATAGCGGCGGCCGGTGTGCCGGTACGTTTTGAATAAATAAACGTGAAAGCGCTATCAAATCCAACCTTTTTAACGACATCCATGGTTTCTAAGAAGTCTTCCTCTGTCTCTCCGGGAAAACCTATAATAATATCGGTTGTCAGGGATATATTTGGAATCGCCTGACGAATTCGTTCCACTAGATCCAGATAGCTTTCCTTAGTATAACGACGATTCATAATCTTTAATAATCGTGTACTTCCGGACTGAAGAGGCAAATGTAAATGATTACAGATTTTCTTACTATCTCGCATGGTGTCGATTAATTCCTGGGAGAGATCCTTCGGGTGAGAGGTCATAAAACGGATTCTCTCAATACCGTCGATTGCTTCAATCTCACGTAGCAGGGCAGCAAAGGTCATAGGCGTATCCAGATTCTTGCCATAGGAATTTACATTTTGACCTAGAAGCATTATCTCTACTACCCCATCCGATGCTAATCCCTTAATCTCATCAATAATATCCTGAGGATTCCGACTTCGTTCTCTTCCTCTGACATAAGGAACGATACAATAACTGCAGAAGTTATTACATCCAAACATAATATTAACTCCAGCCTTAAAGTAATATTTACGCTCTGTTGGAAGATTCTCAACAATCATGTCAGTATCCTTCCATAGATCGATCACCATCTTTTCAGATTGACGCTTAGCATGGTCATTATCCAATCTGGTTTTTAGTAATTCCGCTAGCTTAAAGATGTTATGAGTACCAAAGATGATATCTACAAATCGATAGCTTGTCTTAATCTTTTCTACTATGGCAGGCTCTTGCATCATGCAGCCGCACATAGCAATCAGCATACCTGGGTGATTTTTTTTAAGCTTTCCCAGGTGTCCTAATCTTCCATATACTCGATTGTTGGCATTTTCACGTACGGTGCAGGTGTTGTACAAAACAAAGTCTGCGTCCTCTTCATCGGTTTCTACATAGCCAATTTGCCGCAGAATTCCTGAGATTTTCTCGGAATCGCGGCTATTCATTTGGCACCCAAAGGTTTCTATATGATACGTCTTCTTCTTACCTGTCTCTTCAAACTCTTGATCAAAGCGGACCTTAAGCTCATTAATGATTTCCAGCTGTTTCGCTGCCTCCAGCGCATTCACATTCGTTTCCTGTTTCATAAATCCTCCATATATGGTGTATATCATGAACGGTGCTAAACCCACTCATGAATTATATTCATTTCCATTCGTTAATTAACGTTCCTATCATGAACAAAAGACATATTCATGACCGATTGCTTTACTGCATATTAAGCTAGTTTATTGTGGAGCCGATCTCAGGTTATCTACGATCGATCCATCCATCATACCAACAGGCTTCCCAGTTCGAAAAACAGAAGCTTTAATTCTTTGAAGGTAGATTCACGGTACTTTATATCTAATGGAAAACCAGCCTCATTCTCAACGGTCTCAATTGTTAATGCAATTCGGTAGAAATGTTCTGAAAAATAATGAACCGTATTACCGCCGCTATCGCCTGGATCCACTTCTTCCTCCGGTGGCATTAAAACATACTTCGTCAAATTCTGAAGTCGAAGGGCCACCTTTAACTGCCGTTCATTGTATAACACTGGCATTCTCTGTCTATGGTAATAGATGGATTTCCCTCTGGAATGGACATCTATAAAACCTTTGATTCGGTACTGATGAAACACTGCAATTAAGGCAAGTGTCTCGTTTTCACTGGCCACGTGATCCTCCGGTCCCTTCGGTTTCCAGAGCCCACAGGGAAAATTCCGGTTAATATCTACACCCCTGGCATTATATTTCCATTCCGCTGATACTATGTTTCTGCCAAGCGCTTTCCTTCGATAGTTTTCATTTTGTATCGCCTGATAACCAGTTAATGATATCATATAGCCATCGGGATTTAAAAGAGGGATTATTAGGATGGTATAGGTCTGTAAAAGATCAAAGATGCATTTTCCAAACATAATCCGATTATAATCTACCTCTAGATGAAATTTAGAGTCATACCGGTTATCCTTTGGAACCTCTCTATATACAGAATAGGTCTGATACTCTTGAGCATAATATTCTGCCAAGGCCATCATAACAATGGGATTTATGGACTCTCTTCCATGGACCCCTGCACAAAACAGCAGATATTTTCTCCCTATTCCCAATTTTAGCATAAGTATGTCACGATTGTCATGGGATACACCAATCGTGACACATTTTATAATTCTATCATATTGATCAGCCAATGTTTCGGCATCTGCTTTCAATCTATCATAGGAATATAATGATTCCTCCATATCGATAATCATAGGATACACCCCTACTTAATGCTTATCAAAACATATGTAAGAATCCGTTAACCTATGCTAAGGATTGATAAATTCTATTGAATATTATAGAAAATCTGAGCCAAAGGGGAATCTGCCGACAAGATTATCGTCTTATTCGTACCTTTCAAGGAGGACTTCGCAGCCTCTAGTGCACGAATAAAGGTATAGAATTCACTTCGCTCTGCATCGGAATAAGCCTCTGATAGGATCTTCATATACTCCGACTCTCCCTCTGCGATAATTTTAGCCGCTTGCATCTGAGCATTGGAAATAGAGATAGCAATTTCTTTATCCGTTGTATTTCGGATTTTCTGTGCCTCTGATTCACCCTCTGCAGTGTAAGTGGCTGCCATCTGATCTCGCTCGGAAATCATTCGTTCAAAAACAGCTGTTTTATTATCACTGGGTAAATCTAGCTGCTTTGTTTCAACAGAGATTAATTCAATTCCGTATTGAGCCATGGTATTGCCAATATTATCCATAAAGGCTTGACTTAACTCTCCATCCCTGCCACTGATTACCTCGGTTTGAGCCATACTACTGATAACGTTTTTCATGGCATTATAGACGGTGGTATCAATTCTATTTTCTGCAACTGTTATGGAGGAATTTAAGGATTGGGCAAAGATAGTAGGGTTTGTTATCCTCCAGAGAACATAACTGTCTGCTACCATGGTTTTCTTATCCATCGTAATAACATCGGATTTTTGCATATCATAGAATTGTATCTGCTTTGGTAGTTTATCTACAGCCTCAACAAAGGGAACCTTAAACGATAAGCCAGGACTGTTAATAACCTTCTCAATCGCATTGAATTGTTTAATAACAGAGTATTCATTCTGTCTGGTTATTACCATAGAATTAGCTAATACAATCAGACCAGCTATAAACAGTACAAGAACAACAAAACCTGAGACTTTTTTTACGGTTTTTGTCATGATCAATTACCTCCTTCCATTAAGGGCTCCAAGGGCAGGAGCTTCTGCATATTAGAATCACCACTGTCGATGATAACCTTCAGAGAAGGCAATACATTCTCCATGGTTTCATAAAACATTCGTTCCTTGGTTATCAAAGGATATTTTCTATATTCTTCATACATCTCATTGAACTTAGCGACCTCGGATAAGGCTTCATTCATACGCTTTGTTTTTGTGGATTCTGCCTCTTGAAGAATTTTATCCACCTGGGCTTCTGCATCCGGAAGCTTCTCATTACGGTATTTATTTGCATTATTTAGAGTGGTTTCCTTCGCCTGTTTCGCAGTTTCAACTGATTTAAAGGCTTCCATAACAGCCTCTGTGGGAGGTTCTGAGTCCTGAATAGTTATATTAACCAGCTGAATACCGATATCCAGTTTTGTCATCTTCTCTAGGATAAATTCTTTAATTTCGGATTGAATCTCATATTTTCCTGTGGTAATGACATTGTCTACATTAAAGCTTCCCACAACGGTTCGAATACTGCTCTGGGCTAAATTCTTTAGAATGATGACCGGATCCGTAGAGGCATACACCGCTTTTATTGGATCGGAAACCTTATACTCTACAAAGAAATCAACATTTACAAAATTGTAATCGTAGGTAATCATCATTGACTCTTCTTCAATTTTTTGATTTGTTTCTGAACTATATCCAATTGCAAAGCCCTTGATGGTGGTATCTACCTTCTCAACCTGCTGAATTATCGGTATCTTAAAATGCAAACCAGCGGTATTCACAGTCTTTGCTTTACCAAAGGTACTAACCACCGCCTGCTCTTGTTCCTTGATTGTATAGATGGACCCAAATAATAGGATTGCTGCAATGATCAACACAATTGCCAGGAAAAAAATATTCCGAAATTTCTTTATAAATGAGCGGAAATCATCCCCCGATGGAAAATCATAAATATTTTCAGCCATATACTTACCCTCTTTCTTTTTTAAATGATTATGAACTAGTAAATTAAATCTAGGCTTTCGTTACACCATTACTTAAATAATTTTATAGTATTCTGGTAAAGTCTGTGCGAGCATTATATCATTCTCTAACCTGGCCATTACCAAAAATAATATATTTCGTTGTCGTCAATTCCTTTAACCCCATAGGGCCTCTAGCATGAAGCTTTTGTGTACTGATTCCAATCTCAGCACCAAACCCAAAGGCAGCACCATCAGTGAATCGGGTGGAGGCATTAACATAGACTGCAGCAGCATCAATTTCATTTAAAAATCGCATAGAATTTTGATAATCCTTTGTTATGATTGCTTCTGAATGTTTCGTATTGTATTTGTTAATGTGAGTAATTGCTTCATCCATACTGTCTACAACCTTTAAAGAAATAATTTTATCAAGATATTCCATACCGAAATCCTCTTCCGTAGCAATCGAACAGCCTGGGGCAATGGCCCTTCCTCTATCGTCTGCCCGTATCTCAATCTCCTTCTTCTGAAGTCTTTCATATACAAGAGGAATGAACTCATTACTGATTTTCTCATGAATCACTAGGGACTCACAAGCGTTACAGACTCCGAGTCGTTGCGTCTTGGCATTGTCTATAATATCTAAGGCCATATGGAAATCGGCATATTCATCTACATAAACATGACAATTACCGGTTCCGGTCTCTATGACAGGAATCGTGCTGTTCTCAATAACGGATTGAATCAACCCTGCCCCACCTCGTGGGATTAATACATCTATGTAACGATTCATTCGCATCATATTCTTGGCCGTTTCCCTGGAAGTATCTTCGATCAATTGGACCGCATCCTGTGGACAGTCACTTGCCTGAAGCCCCTGTCGTAGTGCCTTAACAATTGCTTGATTTGATTGTATTGCATCTGAGCCACCGCGAAGGATAACCGCATTTCCAGCCTTAAAACATAAACCAAAAGCATCGCTGGTAACATTCGGACGAGATTCATAGATGATACCGATAACACCTAAGGGGACCCTCTTTTGGCCGATCGTCATATTGTTTGGTCGAACCGTCATAGCAATCACTTCTCCAACCGGATCTGGCAGGGCAATCAGATCGGTTAATCCCTCTGCCATGGAGTTTAGTCTCTCTTCCGTCAATCTAAGACGGTCAATCAGGGAACTCTTTACCTGATTCTCCTCAGATGCTTTGACATCCATAGCATTTGCAGCCAAGATCTCTTCCTTTGAGTCTAAGAGAGCCTTAGCACAGGCTTCGAGAGCTTTGTTTTTCTTCTCCTGTCCAAGAAGATTTAAGACCGTTGCGGCTGCCTTTGACTTTGTTCCTATTGTCTCAAGATAATTCATAACAATCCTCCCTTTCATTGTTTAAACGGACGACGCTGATGGCATTTTATAATGCGTTTCGGTGTCAGAATATAATCAACCGGAATATCATAAGGACCTGGTACAATATAATCCATAACCTGAAAATCGTATGCAAATGCCACCTTGACAAAATCAGCCTCTTTATGATCCTGTAAATAACGATCATAATATCCTGCACCATAACCGATGCGATTTCCTACGGGGTCAAAAGCAAGACCTGGCATCAGCATTACTCGAACCTCGGTATCCATCGGGGCAGAGGTCCAGGGTATGTGGTGGCTTTCATCCGGTTCTGGTACTCCAAAGCGACTTCTCTCTAATGTGTGCAATTCCTTCATCTCATAAAAGTTTAGATGATGTCCCTCCACTCTGGGGAGGTAAAGCTTCTTACCATGATTATTTGCTAGATGTTTCTCTACAAGCGCACAGGTATCCACCTCCGTCCCAAAGGAAAGATAGGAAAAGAGCTCCTTACATTCCAGGTAGATCTCCAGCTCTTGAAGTTTATGATGAATTGCAAGACTTTGCTCTATTCTTTCATCCTTGGTTAAGGAGCTTCGTTTCATTTTCATGGTGTTTCGGATTTCTGCTTTTAACATCATCATATCCCTGTGATTTCCTTTGCTAGGTTATCTATACTGACTACTTATCTTCTGAATCCTTAGCCTTTGTTATGGAGCCATCTGGATTTACAAAGCTAACTTTATCCAAGGTACCCCGAAGGTTTTTTCGGATTGTAGCAATATAATTGCTTCGTAGGGTTGCCTGTTCCGCCTTTTCTTCTTCTGTAAGACCAATGGTCTTTGACTTATTAAATAATTCATTAATTCGTTCAATTTGTATTTGATCCATTCTTATAACCTTTCTTTCTCTTTACTATGAATGTGGGTACTGTTTTGTCCTGATATAATCCAAAACATTAAAATCAACGGTTTTATGGGAAGCGAAAAAGGTTCCGATGTTTTCACCCTCCAAGACGGAATTAATGTTATGGACATTTTCTCCATTGGTAATTACCATATCTGCACCGGAGAAGGTAGCTATTTTGGCTGCGGAAATCTTTGTAGACATTCCGCCTGTGCCAAGGGAACCACCAGTGGTGGCCTTTGCCATATGACATAGCTCCTCATTAATCTCTTCTACGTTAGCGATTAGGGTTGCTGATTGATTCGTATGGGGGTCATCCGTATAGAGACCGTCAATATCGGATAAGAGAATTAGAAGATCTCCACCGACCAAAGAAGTAACGATCGCCGACAGAGTATCATTATCACCAAAATCAAGCTCATCGGTAGATACGGTATCATTTTCATTGACAATCGGTATTACTCCCATCTGAAATAGCTCGTTGATCGTATTTTGGGCATTCAGACGGCTAATGTCATTAATCATTGTATACTTTGTCATCAAAATCTGTGCAGCTACCTGGTTGTACTCAGCAAATAATTTCTGGTAGACCATCATAAGTCTTGCCTGCCCAACTGCAGCACAGGCCTGTTTGATGGAACGATCTGTAGGTTTCTCGGTGAGACCCAAAGCTTTTCTTCCGACTGCAATCGCGCCCGAAGTAACTAATATTATATCCTTGCCCTGGTTTCTCAAATCCGTTAGGATACGAACCAATCGTTCCATCTTATCCATATTTAGACTACCTGTCTGCATATGGGTAAGGGAGGAGGAACCAATCTTAATTACGATTCGTTTTTTATCTTTCAGTTTATCTCTTAAATCCATTTATTAATCCCCCAAAATGTTTTCTATTATCTACTTCGTGCTGTTTACTCATAATCTGGACGAAAATGTCCTGCTATGGCTTCAAATACCTTGATTCCATCCATAGCTGCTGAAGTTATTCCTCCAGCATAACCGGCTCCCTCACCACAGGGATAGATTCCACCAATGTTACTTTCATAGGATGCATTTCTATGAATTCTAACTGGGGATGAGGTTCTAGTCTCAATTCCCGATAATACGGCTTCTTCATCGGCAAATCCCTTGAGCTTCTTATCAAAATTA
Source organism: uncultured Herbinix sp. (assembly GCA_964391115.1). Lineage (GTDB taxonomy): Bacteria > Bacillota > Clostridia > Lachnospirales > Lachnospiraceae > Mobilitalea. The sequence continues at coordinate 9,742 of CAYMLE010000021.1, forward strand.
ACAATACCCTCGGTCAGAGCTTCCATTATGTTCTTGGGAAGACATTCCGTCAAATTGGCTAGCTGATAGGGTCCTCTAATGTTTGGTTTAATATTCCCTATTGTAACACTCTCCCTGTTTCTTAACAAGTCACCAAATAATTGGACCGGTACTTTACCTCCTCCGGTTCGATAAGCCAATGCTTCCCATTTTCTCTGAAAGTCGATACCACTTAAGGGCTCGGATGAAGCAAAATCCTCTGGACCTACCGTAACAACAATAGCACTATTGGCATTTTCTTCATCTCGAAGATAATTACTCATACCATTTACAGTAAGATAGCCCTCCTCTGATGAGGAATTCACTACAAATCCGCCGGGACACATACAGAAGGAGTAAACTCCCCTACCGGATTTGGTCTGATGGGTCAGCTTATAATCCGCTGGTGGAAGGTTAAGGTACTCCTCACCATATTGTGATCTGCTTATGTGGCTCTGCTTATGCTCAATTCTTAGTCCGATTGCAAAGGGCTTCGGTGATAACATCAAGCCTCTTTTATGAAACATGGCAAAGGTATCCCTGGCACTATGACCGATGGCTGTAACCAGAGCATTGCAGGGGATTACCTCCTTGTGATCAAGTTCAATCTTAACCAGCCGTTCCTCTTCAATAACAAGATCTGTTAGCTTGGTAGCAAATCGTACCTCTCCTCCCATGCGAATAATATCCTTACGCATGCTTTCAACCACCAGTTGTAGTTTATCCGTACCAATATGGGGTTTATTCAGATATAGGATCTCAGAGGGTGCCCCGTGGTTAACGAAGGTTTCCATAACAAAGGGATGCCGATTAGAGATATCCTTTACCATGGTATTTAACTTCCCGTCGGAGAAAGTGCCGGCTCCCCCTTCCCCAAATTGCACATTACATTCTGCGTCTAAGGCCCCACCATTCCAAAAATGCTCTACCGCCTGAACTCTTCGGTCCACCTCATAACCCCGTTCAATCACCAGGGGCTGATAACCCTTTTGCGCCAAGAGGTAGGCACAGAACAATCCTGCTGGACCTAAACCAACAATAACAGGACGACTAGGTAAGCAATCCCTTCCACTAGGAACAAAATCATAATGAACTGCTTCGGTGAGGGTTATATTGGTGTTTTTACTCTTCATAATGATATCCGCTTCTCTGCCTACAGAATCAGCGCTTAAGGTCACATCCACCGTGTAGATGTACTTAATATCATTTTTCTTCCGGGCATCGATGGATTTCTTTATTCTCTGATAGGAAGTAATCTTATGAAGGGGAAGTCTTAAGGCTTTCCCTATTGCGAGCTTTAAATCCTCTTCCGTATGATTAATTGGAAGCTTTATTTGTGTTATCCGAAGCATGTTATCCGTCCTTATCTATATGAATACTGTTTTTAATGATATCAGGTTTTATAATGATTGGTTTATAGTAATTCTAATTTCAAATAATATCTGGTTTTCAAGATTTCGATTTATAATGATTACTAATCTTTAATGATTAAATATTATTTTGAATGCGCGGCTGAACTCCCTGCCATATAGCCGGAGCTCCAGGCCCATTGAAGATTATATCCTCCACAGGTACCGTCCACATCCACTAGTTCTCCGGTAAGATAAAGTCCCTTGCTAAGCTTCGATTCCATCGTAGCTTCATCGAGTTCTGTGGTGGGAATTCCTCCGCTACAGACCTGTGCTTGATCAAAGGAATTCGTACCAGTAATCGTCATGCTAAATTCCTTGATTTGTGTCGCTATTTGTTCCAAGGCATGTTCCTTTACATCTCTACAGAAGCAAGTAGGATCCTGTTTCGCTTCTTTTAAAATAATATAGTTTAGCTTGTGATTTAAGAAACCAACAAGCATCCCTTCAAGGTTTTTATGTTTGCTCTGTTCGATGCGCTTCCTTAGCATGGATATTACTGTATTTTTGCTGTACTGGGGAAAGAAATCGATGGCTAAATTAACTTTCAAACCTTGATCCAAGGCTTTTGCAACAAAACGACTAATTTGAAGAATTGGAATTCCAGAGATTCCGTAATCTGTAAAAACCAGTTCACCCTCTTCGACTGCTAATACTCTCAAATTGTTTTTATCATTCCCCTGATAGACAGTTACTTTACCAATGGTTCTTACCCCAGATAAAGTCTTACAATATTTATTCGAAGCTTTCAATTGAACCAATGCCGGAAGAGGCTTAATGATTCTATGACCGAGACTTTTAGCCAGTGTATAACCGCTACCGTCAGAGCCAAGCTTTGGAGATGCACATCCTCCAGTGGCTAAGATAACGTTCGATGACAAATAACTGCATGAATGCTTCAAGGAATCTTTCGCAAAAACTTTATAACCCACATCTAGATGTTGTAGCTCGGTTACTGTTACATCATAGATGATTTTCACTTTTAAACGATCACATTCCGCAAGAAGGACCTGTACTATGCTAGTAGCCTGCTCCGAATTCGGATACAGATAACCATTTCGTTCTCTAGGAATAATTCCAAGCTCTTCAAAAAATTGGATGGTTTTTTGGTAATCAAAATGTGACAGTACCTTCATAGCAAATGTACTGTCATCACTACGATAGCATTCCGGATTCTGGACTAAATTCGTATAGTTACACTTTCCATTCCCCGTTGCTAATATTTTCTTCCCTGCTTTATCCTTCTGCTCAATAACAAGAACCCTGGATCCCTTCCTAGCGGCTGTAATAGCAGCCATAAGGCCGGAAGCTCCTGCACCGATGATGATGATATCCTGTTCCAATGTTACGGCCTCCCAGTAAATTCTCTCTTTCGTTTGTTACATTATATTTTACCCTAGTTATTAATTCAAGTATTTATTTATATTCTTGGTGTCGGTATTTATTTATATTCTTGGTGTCGGTGACTTAAGCCAGATCGTTTTTATTGTGAACAAGCGTGTATCATGGTTGTATTATAAATGGGTGCAAGACATCCGCATTCGGCCCGTCTTCGGCATCCGTACGAATATCATATATATGTATGTAATTCCCCGATTCTACTTTTTAGGTAACTTATATAGCAAAAACCATTCTTATGTAATCCTTACTTCAACCCGTTTCATTATATACAGAATTAAGGGATATATCCATGGCTACCGTACTACCTTCAAAAGTTTTACTGGCATTGGTTATATCCCTAAAACGCATTCATATTCTTATGGTTCAATTAATTGCCATCCTATTATTGCCGTTCGTATTATAGCAGTTCAATTATTGCCATTCGTATTATAGCAGTTCTATTATTTCGATTCTTTTATTGCGGTTCAGTCATTGCGGTTCAGTCATTGCGGTTCAGTCATTGCCGTCCTATTACAACGTTCGATTATTACTGCTCTACAACGGTAGACTATACATTAGCTAGTATAGCTTTCCAGTAAGGAGTATAATTCATCCTCATTATTTACATAGATGCCAATACTAAGGGCGATCCGATCCTCTTCTGGTAGTCGTTTTGCTTCAATATGAGTATATCGATATACAGATTTTAGATCACTGTTATAAACTATGACAAAGCCATTTTTTACGACAACATAAAAGCGGTAAGGTACCAAATCCTCATCGTAAGTCTTTCGAAGCTTAACTTCTTGGTCTGAGAAGGAAATCAATTCAAAGGATAACAATCCCTTGTTATATTCGGATAACGTTAGATCCTTCATATAATCCGATAGATACTGTTCAACCTCATTCCTAGTTAATCCTACAAGATGGCCCGGTGGTTTCATCGTTTGTGTATCAATGGAATCCGTTTTCTGATTATGAATTTCTAAAATATAATCTATATTTGGCTTAATAACATCGGAGCTTTGAGTACCGGCAGCCACCGAATTATCCTCGCCTGCTGCTAAGATTGAAGTTGGACTTCTCTCCATATCTACAAAAGAAAAATCCTCGTTTCGTTCAATGGCTCGTTTATTAAAATTCTGCAAGGCATGCTGATAGCTGAGATAATAGCATGTACTAAACAGAAATGCTAAGCTCGCAAAACTTAAGAGATAAACATATGCCTTTTTGAGTTTCATGGGAAACCCCTCCTTTGGCATATATTATTCTCCATAATTAACTTATTTATACATTTGTTGATTAATATTAGGTATCGTCTGGATGCTAGGCAATGATTCTAAATAATAATCAGATAGAAAGAGGAAGGATAATGCCATGATAAACATTATCCTTCCTCATAGTATGTAGCATATACCTAAGCCACTTTTTATCGATTACAGTAAATGCAACTTCTTTAACATTCGAACAATGTGTACTCCCTTTGGTGCATTCAATAGCTCTTCCTCTTCCAATCCCTTCATAAAGATCAGAAGTGCGAAATAGATAACAACAGCCAGGACTACTGATATTAGGATCGACACAGAATTACTTCCGGTTAACCTATGGAAGCCTTGATAGATAAAATGCGCTGCCACTCCCATTAATCCAGCGCTGACGGTAGGAATAAGGAAGGTTTTCATGATTTCTTGCCGATACATAAGATGTTTCTCTATGGAGATCCAGTTTAAAATACTGACTACCAAGGCAAAGGAAACATTTCCTATGACCAAGGAATAAGTACTCAAATTTGTGAATTTCAATAAAAGAAATACTAGAATTACATGAATTCCAAGGGAAATCGCGGAATTTATCACTGGAGCCTGTAACTTGTTAATTCCTTGTAATATTGCTGTTGAAACTGTAGAAAGAGAATAAAATACAATCGAGATCGACCCGAGACGAATAAAATTTGCTTCTAACTGATGAGACCCTGGAAATAACAGTTGCAAGATTGGATAAGCCAGGACAGCCATACCTACAGCAGAGGGTATTGCTATTAACATATTGAATTTGATTGCTGCATGGGTCTTGCTATGGATGGAATGGTCCATTCCCTTGGCCTTAGCGGCTGCTATACTAGTCACTATGGCTGCTCCTATGGAGGAGGCAATTGCTACAGGTACATTCGTGAGAAGCTTATATTTGCCACTATATTTTCCTAACAGTGTTCGTATATTCTCTTCCGTATATAGCTTGCCGATACCGGAGGCTGTAAACACATTTTTATCAAAGGGGGCGATCTCCTTGTTGACCATAATCTTACTAAACATAGAGTTATCAAGGATTCCATTCAAATGATAAACGGTTTGGCTAAGAATTATTGGGCCTAAGGTTATTATGATTAGCTTCATGATTAGTTGATGAGATTCCTGAGTAGTCGTTCGATCCTTACGAAGCTGCTTGATTAAGTAGGGGTGGTATAATAAATAGGTGAACAAGAGAAACAATAGGCCGGCTACCGCTCCTGCTAAAGTTCCCAGAGTACCTCCAGCTGCACCATAGGCTATTACATTGGGAGAAGCACTATAGCTCTGCATTAGGAAATACGCTGCTACTATGCTGACCACGGCATTTATCACCTGTTCCAGGATTTGTGATACTGCGGTTGGTATCATTGTATTTTTACCTTGATAGTAGCCACGGAATACACCCATGATGGAAAATACCAGGATGGTTGGAGCAAATACTCGAATCGGTAAAATCGCATAGGGATCTTCATTTAACACGGTTGCAAAAAATTCGGCTCCAAAGAAAAGAATGAAGCATGCAATCAGTCCAATGACAGCTGCGAATATGAGAGAAAATATAAATATCCGGTATGAATTCCGATACTCCTTATTGGATTCTCTGGTGGCAACTAGCTTGGATATGGCTAGAGGAATACCATAAGAAGATAAAATCAATGCCATACTATATATCTCATAGGCAATATTATAGGTGCCCATTCCCTCGTCCCCGATGATGCGAGTCATAGGTATACGGTAAAGTAACCCAATCAGCCGCACTATGATGGAAGCCGCGGCCAGTATACTTCCCTGTACCAGAAAATGATTGCTGTTCTTGTTAGAAGCCATGTTCTTCTCCTTTATTACTCATTCGTAGGTGATTATTCTTATTCATTAGCATGATCAACATGCAGATGATTTACTATTTAACGATAACTTTGTCGGTCTGATCTCTGGGAAATAGAGCGATATAGGTTTTACCTGGATTAATGGTAAGTTCTTGACCCGAAGCATCATAATATCTCATAAAACGGTCTGCTTCTTTCTTCTTCCAGGTAATGTCCACCAGTTTTCCATTTGTTATATAATAACCCTTACCACTGGCATCCTCTAGATCCATAGTCTGATAATCATTTCGATCAATATCCCATTCCTTAACAAGCTGAATTATGATATTTTTAAAGGCCAACTGATCGCCGGTATTGGAATCCTTATGGACTTCCCCAAACTGATAACGGTAATAGAGCTTATCCTCCGCATTATATTCCAAGTAAGGGGTATTATAGCCTGAAAATTTTATATCAACTCGACTCGCTGTAACGCCTGTAGTTACGTCCGTATCCTCTTTATAGAAGCTATAATGTGGCTTGAAATTCTCATCATGCTCTGTCTTATAGCCCTTCTGTTTTATTCCCTTTAGAATTCGATCTAGGCTAGTAAAGGCATTATGAGGAGCATTCATAGATTTATCACGGTAAAATACAGTAGTTCCGATTCCTGTTTCACCATCCAAGTTATTGATTTTTGATTCAGCAATCTTTGCCTTTGCATACTTTGTTTTCCCGTAATGGATATAAATCGCATCATACTCATCAGCAATACTAACAAAATAATGTCTGGAACTTCGAACGGAACCAAGTCGGTCTCCGGTATAGTTTTCGCCGATAGCCAGAAGCCTTGTTATACCACCCTCAACCAATGCTTCGTACACGATATCGGCCTGGCCAATACCCCATTGATTGCGTACGGTCTTAAAATTACTAAATTGAATGGCATAGGGCCTCTTCCTCCCTATTTCCTCTGGAACCCATAGCCCAGTAAGACTGCTTCGGATCTCTCCATCATGATTAACTTCAGGTTCCGAAGGGTTGTCCTCCAAAGCTTGTGTAGGAACCAGGGTAGCTGCCGGAGTAATTGTTATATCCTGACTATCCGGTACCATATCCTCCGGATCCTTATCCTTATCCTTTTTACATCCGGTCAAAAGCAATATAGAGATAATAAGCAACAGGTATATTGTGGCTTTTTTCATATGATAACCATGCCTTTCTAGATATGTCATTATAATGAAATCGCTATCTAATAAATATTTTAGAATTTTAAAACATCAAAACAGTAGAATGGTGAATCTATGTGTATCTGTATGCAGATGCTATCTTACAATCCCAAGCTGATGCAGTATTTCTTCCTGTTTTACTTCCATTACTACCCTCTCATCCTCTGTCATATGATCATAGCCCATTAAATGTAACATGCTATGAGCAGTCAGAAAGGCAATTTCCCGAACCATGGAATGTCCGTATTCATCGGCTTGCTTTCGCGCCCGTTCTACGGAAATAACGATATCACCCAGTAGTAACTCACCAGTCTCTGGATGAAAGCAGTCCATCATTCGTTCCTCTAAATCATCAAAATACCCAGGTTTTGTGTAGTCCGCTGTCGGAAAAGATAATACATCCGTAGCAGCATCTATATTACGAAATTCTTGGTTAATCTCCTTGATCTGCTGGTTATCGGTGAACAAAATGCTAACCTCAACTTCATATGGACACTTCTCATAATCAAGACATGCATTGACAACCTTTTGCACCAAGTCCTCATATTCCAGCTCTTGCTTTTCCGATGCTTCATATTCAAAATTAACGGTCATTTGCTTCCGCCTTTCACAAATATATATTAATCCGGCAATGCGTAACATTTCGTATGTGTAATAGTCCTACAATGCCTATAAATTCAAGTTTTACAATCACTACTGTATTAATTTACTTTTGTTGCTTTCGAAATTCATTTTGATAAAAATCTTTAAGAGTTTTAAAATCCTTTAGTGATAAACCAGATTCATCGAAAGTTCCCTTTTCCATTCGCAGTTGGAACAGATTGTCAATAATCTTATCTGTCGTAAATCTCTTATCCTCGGATTTATTTATGTATTCAATTGTCGACAAGACATTATCCGATAACATAACAATGGCCGCCTCCACAGAGGCAGGTTTATCATACTTGATATTATGTTGCCGAAGAATTGCCTTTAAGGTCTTCGGAAAACCATAATCTTCCGCTATTTTCTGCCCTTCTAGAATATAATCCTTACCATGGATTTTACCTACCTCATGGTATAAACCACCGGCTTTTGCAATGATCGGATCGGCTTTGATTGTCTCGGCAGCTCGAGTGGAAAGATCGGCGATATTAAGGGAGTGCTGATATAGAACTTCCGAAAAATCCTTCATCTGATTAAGTAATCCATTCGAATCAGCAATCAAGAGCTCATAGCTTGTCCGCGCTCCCCGGTCCTTATATACGTTCTCAGGCACTGTTTCAGGACAGGTTTCGCTTTCCTCTGATAGTTCCATTGTAGAAAGAATCGGGGTTTCATCCAACTTCATTCTATCTAGAGGTTCAGGGGCTAAAATTGCTTGTAGATTTCGATCATAATCCGGTTTTAGCTCCTTCTTATCTCCATTTATAACACCCTTCTCATCAGTTACAGCAGCCTGTTCTATAAAACCATGACCACCCATGAAGCGTTTATATATAAGGTATATAAAAAAGGCCGTAAGAAGAACCAAAAAAATACTAATAATAGAGCTAATATAGTTAAAGTCTGAGTTAAATTCAAAGAGAAAATTATTTAAAACAAAGGCTAAGGTAATATTTGTAGATAATATGATGATCGTAGCATATATAATGGTTTCCTTATTCTTCAATGCACCTGATAGTAGGCATATCAAAACCCCCATAATAAGATAATATATAATGGTGTCCGGGGGTAAGGACAGGATAAAGCCTAAAAGGAAGGTATGATTAAAAATATATAGTAGACCAAGTTTCGCATCCACTAACATAGCCACTGTTAAGCCGCCAAGCATCCAAAAACTATAGATATGCGACTGGGAAGAGAACAGAATAAGAAAAATGGGCACAAGATATCCCACCATCAAAAGTATCGTAGAAAATTTTTGATGATATATATCTCCTTCTTGAAGATGAATAAAAAATACTGAGGCCGTTGTTAGGATAAGGGTGAGTATGCTAACCTTTAATAGTTCAATTCCTGGCATCTGATTCAGAAAACCAGATAGTACCACAGCACATAAGGCCAGTAAGGGAAGCATACGAACACCCCTAAGGTTTTTACCTGTTTTCATAGCGATTACTCCTGAACTTTTCAGATTTATATACACCATTTTTTAGTTTCTTTATTCTTCCTTGATCCACCTGACGGCTATCAAAACGTTTCTGTTTATCTTCATAGGCATCATAGGCCTTAACAATCTTCTGTACTAAGGGATGACGGACCACGTCCTGGCTGGTCAAATAGGAGAAGCCGATATCATCGATCTTATTCAACACCTTTATGGCAATATCCAGGCCAGATTGGGCCCCAGTTGGTAGATCCTTTTGTGTTAAATCGCCGGTTATAACAACCTTGGATCCAAAACCAATTCTTGTTAGAAACATCTTCATCTGTGCAGGAGTCGTATTCTGAGCCTCATCTAAAATAATAAATGCATTATCTAGAGTACGACCTCTCATGTATGCCAGTGGCGCTACTTCAATCAATCCCTTTTCCGTATTCTTAATATAGGCTTCTGGCCCCATGATTTGATGAAGAGCATCATACAAGGGCCTCAAATATGGATCTACCTTACTCTGAAGATCGCCTGGAAGAAAGCCTAGCTTCTCTCCTGCCTCAATCGCTGGTCTTGTGAGAATTATTTTCCTTACTTCATCATTCTTAAATGCAGTGATTCCCATGGCCATAGCCAGATAGGTTTTACCGGTACCCGCAGGACCCACTCCAAATACGATCATTCTATTTCTAATTTGATCCACATAGGCCTTCTGTCCAATCGTCTTTGGTTTGATTGGCTTTCCGTTGATGGTATGGCAGATAAGGTCCTTGTCAATCTCTACAATAGCGCTTTCCTTTTCTTCAAAGCTTAAGGATAAGGCGTAATTAACATTTTGCTCTGTAATGGTATTACCCCGCTTGGATAATTCCAATAACTGCATAAAAACACTCTTTGCTTTCGTAACATCCTCAGCAGCTCCAACTACTTTAATATCACCATTGCGGGCAATAATTGTTACATTAAGAGTCTTTTCGATTATCTTTACATAAGTATCAAATTCGCCAAACACATTTTTCTCATGATCCGTAGGAATATCAATGATTGTCTCCGTTATGCTCATCCGTCTGTTCGATCCTCCACTCACTCTCATCTATTGTCTTGTATTCCCAGGCTGGTTCTTCTACCATAATTCTTCCCTTGGCAATACAAATATTATTTTCTATTACTATTGTAACATTATTCTCAGTAATTAAAACTCCATTTTCAGATAATCGTTGGAAATATCGTTCTAATCTGTTTTTTGCGATGGAGATGGCTTCCTCTTCCGTATAAACCGCAGGCTGTTCCTCGTATTCTCTAACCGTAGCCGTTCCATAGCGTACAGGAAGATAATAGCTATCGGTCACATGGAGCGTTTTTTCGTCTTCAATTATATCATAACTGTCAAAGCGATTACTAGGATTATATAAAAATAATTTCTTATCGGCTAGGGCTATGTAATATCTGATTTTCTTATTGCCAGTAAATATTCGTTTTGTATAATTTAAAGAAAATGCATTAGTGTAATCATAATAGGATTTACTTTGTATTGTGGCACTGGCGATAACCGGTTTATTCTCTAAGAGCACGCCGAAATCATCCGTGATTGGTATAATTCCAGATACTAGAATCGCTCCCTTTTTAACCACATCTCCTACCTTTACCATTGGTGTTCCAGTTCTGGTGACAATCTCTTTTATGATAGAATCCTTTGTAGCCAGGATATGACTTGGTGCGATCGCTGGCTCAGCCGGTGCCGGCATATTGGTCTCAGTAATCTTAACGATTAATCTCGTTCCTTTGATCTCCGCTGATACCCAGCCAATATCATTATACGCTAACCGTATTGTTTCCTCTATCTCCTGACAATCTACCTTTGACTTTCGTATTCCAGTATAGACATTATGTTCCTTGAGAAATTTGGTCATTGCTTCTGGAGTGTATTTTGATCCCCCTAAAAAACTGATTTCCCATATGTAGAGAGACATTATCAATATTGCAAGCATGCAGATGAAAACACCAATAAAAAAGCCCTTTCGTTTCCTGTATCGGTGCAGGATAAAGGGCAGTCCATGTTTTTTGTGAATCCTGGGAACCAGTCCGGTTTTCTTTGCAATGGGTTTTAATCTTTTATAGTTTTTCACCGAGATTCGAAATTGATAATGCTCCTCCACATGTGATATATCCCATAAGAAAATTTTCTTGTTACAGCACAGGTTGATAAAACGTTCTGGTGAAATCCCCTTAATATGTACATCAAGATATCCCCGGAGCCAATTCATCAGTTTTACCAGCATTTTGATACCTCCTAGTATAATCCTTTCTCCATCATTGGTAATATATTGCCTCTATAAACCCGGTTATCCGCATCTCATCCTCTGTGAAATATAAAATATTCAATTTCTTGCCTTCAATGCAGACTTTACAGGCTTTGGTCTGTACCTTGATCAAATTGCCGTTATATTCGATGATACCCTTATAATTCTCCAGACACAGCTCATTCTGCCCTGTAGCGGTTATAATCGGTGCACCAGCTAGAATATCAGCGGGAAGATTTAATTGATTGGATAACTGCTCCATGAATTTGAGCTTTGGAGTTAATTTATCCTTCTTTTTGATTTTCAAGCCTTTATATAATGTGTGTTTCGCATTCTTCTTAAAATTACTATGGGATGATTTCAGGTTTTTACCCATATGAGCCCCCTTGAATCCTTTGCAGATACTGTTATTAATATATGTTTTTTTTCGATTATGTAGACTATAGACAAGACAATTCGTAAAAAAGAAAGAAAACCGTCCAAAATTTGCAATGCAAGCTTCGACGGTTCACTGACTTTTTGAGGATATAAAAAACTTCCAATGAATGCTCATTGGAAGTCCTTTTTCAAATTAAAATTTACGTTTTCTAGCAGCTTCAGACTTCTTCTTACGTCTTACGCTTGGCTTTTCATAATGCTCCCTCTTACGGATCTCCTGCTGGATACCGGCTTTCGCGCAGTTTCTTTTGAATCTGCGGAGAGCACTATCTAATGTTTCATTGTCTTTAACAACCACATTTGACATAGTCTCACACCTAACCTCCCTCCAGTTGCGAATTGTGCCTACACAACTGTTTGGGTATTTTTTGTATAGCACTAAAAAGATTATAACATATTTTTCAATTTCGTCAACTGCTTTCTTATATTTTGTACTATGTTTATGATTCATTGACGATTTTTTATTTATCTTATCGATTGATACCTGATTCGGAAAAGAGATGATTTTCGCATTGCGATCACCTTATTTACTCAACTGCTGTTCCAATACCTCAGTCGCCTTGGCTATCGCTGTATCAATACCGGCTGCATTCTTACCTCCGGCCTGGGCCATATTCGGTCTTCCACCACCGCCACCACCGACGAAGGCTGCTAACACCTTGATCAGATTACCAGCATGGGCACCCTGCTTCATAGCAACATCAGAAACCATAGTAAGTAGACTTACCTTATCCGGTGCAGTGGAGGAGGCTAAAACGACAACACCCTCACCTAGCTTATCCTTTAACTGGTCTCCTAGGTTACGCAGATCATTCATTTCCAGATCAGGAACCTTTGCAGAGAGTAATTTTATGCCTTTCACTTCAACCACCTGGTTCATTACATCACCTAGGGAGTTGTTGGCTAGTTTACTCTTTAATTTCTCATTTTCAGAACGGAGTCCTTTGATCTCCTCCTGATAGCCTTCAATCTTTCCGATTAATTGAGACGGGTCGGCCTTGGCAGCTTTAGATATCTCATGTAGCTGCTGTTCTAGCTCCTTATAGTAAGTTAGTACACCGTTACCTGTTAAGGCTTCTATTCTTCTAACTCCGGCTGCAATACCGGCTTCAGACACGATCTTAAATACCATGATGACACCGGTATTATTAACATGAGTACCACCACAGAGTTCCATGCTGTAATCTCCCATGGTTACTACACGAACACTATCACCATATTTCTCTCCGAATAAGGCCATGGCACCTGCCTTCTTCGCTTCATCCAGACTCTTTACCTGAGTAGCTACCGGAAGATTAAAGGAAATCTGTTCATTTACCAGCTCCTCAACCCGAGTAATTTCCTCTGATGTTAATGACTGGAAATGAGTAAAGTCAAATCTTAAGCGGTCCTCAGATACCAAGGAACCAGCCTGTTCTACGTGAGATCCTAAGACTGTTCTGAGAGCCTTCTGTAGCAAATGAGTTGCACTGTGATTCTTTGCAGTGGCAGCTCTCTGACCCGCATTTACCTGTAAGGTAACCTGTTCTCCAACTTTAAAGATACCCTTTAATACTGTACCTACATGGCCGATTTTACCGCCCTGTAGCTTAATCGTATCTACAACCTCAAACTCTGCCATAGCAGTTCGAATAATACCAGTATCCGCGGACTGTCCACCACTGGTAGCATAGAAAGGTGTTTCAGCTACAAGGATGGTTCCCTTTTGGCCGGCAACCAATTCATCAACCAAGTCGGTTTCTGTAGTCAATACAGTAATGTTAGAGCTATGATATAAGGTCTCATAACCCACAAAGGCAGAGGTAATCGCAGGATCGATTTGCTGATAAACAGTCTCCTCAGCACCCATGTAATTGGTCGTTCCACGAGCATTTCTAGCGGTTTCTCTTTGTACCTCCATTGCTTCCTTAAAACCCTTTTCATCCAGCTGATATCCCTTTTCCTCAAGAATTTCTCTGGTTAAATCGATTGGGAAGCCATAGGTATCATATAATTTAAATACATGGTCACCAGCTAATATCTTATGGTTATTAGCCTCTAGCTCTTTCTCCATCTCTGCCAGAATACTAAGGCCCTGGTCGATGGTTTTAGAGAATTTATCTTCTTCAATGGTTAATAGCTTTAAGATATATTCTTTCTTCTCATCAAGCTCTGGATAACCATCTTTACATTCTTCAATTACTGTTTTTGATAACTCCGTCAGAAAGCTTCCTTCTATCCCAAGAAGTCTGCCATGTCGTGCTGCTCTTCTTAAAAGTCTGCGGAATACATAACCTCTACCTTCATTGGAGGGAATGATGCCATCGGAAGCCATAAAGGTTACAGAACGGATGTGATCCGTGATTAAACGGATGGATACATCGGTTTTTGCATCCTTCTGATAGGTAACCTTCGCTATTTCACATACCTTATCCCGTATCGCGCGGAACGTATCGATATCAAAGATGGAGCTAACATCCTGGACCACGGTAGCCAGTCGCTCTAGACCCATACCAGTATCTATGTTCTTATTCTCCAAATCGGTATAATTACCATTACCATCGCTGTTAAATTGGGTAAATACATTGTTCCATACCTCGATGAAGCGGTCACATTCGCAGCCCACTTCACAATTTGGTTCGCCACAGCCATACTTTTCACCACGGTCATAATAAACCTCAGAACAAGGACCACAGGGACCTGCACCATGCTCCCAGAAATTATCGGCTTTTCCCAAGCGGTAAATACGCTCAGCGGGTATGCCAATTTCTTTATTCCAGATATCAAAAGCTTCGTCATCCTTCTCATAGATGGAAGGATAAAGGCGATTCTCGTCCAATCCTACAACTTCGGTTAAAAATTCCCAAGTCCAGGCAATCGCTTCGTGTTTAAAGTAATCACCAAAGGAGAAGTTACCGAGCATCTCAAAGAAGGTAGCATGTCTTGCTGTCCTACCTACGTTTTCAATATCACCGGTACGAATACATTTCTGACAGGTTGCTACCCTATTTCTTGGGGGAAGCTCCTGACCTGTAAAATATGGTTTAAGGGGAGCCATGCCGGAATTAATCAGCAATAAGCTATTGTCATTATGGGGTACCAATGAAAAGCTCTTTAATACCAGATGTCCTTTACTCTCAAAGAAATCTAAAAACATTTTTCTAAGTTCATTCACGCCGTAAACTTGCACTTGTTATGTTCCTCCTATATATGGAAATACTTTTTTTGTTATTTTCTGTTTGCCAGCTCTGTTGTTATATCCGTCCAATCCAGCCCACATTCCGCCATTAACACCATCATATGGTATAGGAAATCAGAGATTTCATATCTTAATTCCTCTGCATTGGGGTTTTTCGCTGCAATAATAATCTCTGTCGCTTCTTCTCCGCATTTTTTTAAGATTTTATCAATTCCCTTATCAAAAAGGTAATTGGTATAAGAACCTTCTTTTGGATTCATTTTACGTTCCAGAATCACCCCGAATACTTCCTCAAAGACACGGAAGGGATTTGAATTATTATATTCCTTTTCAACTAGACTCGTAAAGAAACAACTATTATTTCCCGTATGGCAAGCCGGCCCAATCTGTTTCACTTTGGCAAGGAGTGTATCCTTATCACAATCAAGGGTGAGCTCCTTCACATACTGAAAATGACCGGAGGTTTCGCCCTTTAACCAAAGAGACTGCCTGCTTCGGGAAAAATAGGTCATCCTTCCAGTTGCAATAGTGCTATTATAAGCCTCCTCATTCATATAAGCAAGCATTAATACTTCTCCGGTTTTATAATCCTGAGTGATTACAGGAATTAATCCATCTGAATTTAGTTTAAAATTCGAGAACGGTAAACTGCTTTCATAGGTATTGACCTGGACACCCTCATGTTTTAGATTAATCTTTGCCTTCATGAGGTTATTATTTTTATAGAAATCCGTTACTACTCCAGTTACATTGGCTAGAGAAATTAAACCAGACATATTATTCTTCGTAAGACTATCCTGTATTAGAATCGGTAGCTTTGATTGATTAACTTGATCCGTCAACTCCTCCGTAAGAGTAAGATCCTTTAGATGAAGCATTCCTGCCCCCAAGGAGATTAAATCCTCGAGGAGGTTTCCCTTGGTCGGATCCAGATACTCATCCATCGTCAGTTCTATTATTATCTTGTCAGAACCGAAGCGTTCAGCCGCTTCCGCAATCAGCGTATGCTTCTCCAATTGCTGATACCTTATGAGTACACCATTGGCTCCGGTATAGAGAGCTTTCTTTACATCCTCCAGACGACTGATATGACAGCCCAGATAAAATGGCACGTCTATCACTTTAGCAATCTCCTTGGCAAGCCCCAGAAATTCCTCTCTGGTTTGCTCATCCTTAGTATAATTAAAGATCAATAACTCGTCTGCGCCTCCGTCGGAATAAGCCTTCGCCTCTTGAAGGACTTCAGAATATGCTTCTTTCTCCGCATTGATATAGGGTATGATTTTTTTATAAGACATCGTTATACCTCACATTCCTGCATGATTAATGCAAGATAAGATTGTTTTCACATGACAACCAAACAAATATTGTTTCTTGATTCTATCATAAATTTTTAACATTTCTATTAGAATTATTGCTTAATTACAACTATCGTTCAAACATGGTAACAGCTTTTTTTAAATCAATTCGATCTTCATATAGAGCCTTACCTATGATTGCTCCATAGACATTAATCTCTTGCAGCATTTCTAAATCTTTCAGAGAAGATATACCACCGGAGGCAATAATCTGAAGACCAGTTTCATCAACCATCTGTTTTGTATGGGAAATATTCGGTCCCTGTAGCATTCCATCCTTTGAAATATCTGTATAAACAATCGTCTTGATTCCTAATTGCTTCATCTCAAGAGCCAGAGCAACTGCATTGTAGTTACTAACCTTCTCCCAGCCTTCGATGGCAACCATACCATCCTTCGCGTCGATACCTATGACGATCTTGTCTGTACCAAAGGTTTGTACTGCTTCCTTTATAAAACCTGGGTCAGCTACTGCTTTCGTTCCGATAATAACTCGGTTTACCCCGCCCATTAGTTTGTTGTCGATATCCTTAATCGTTCGAATTCCGCCACCTACCTGTACAGGGATATTGATATGATCAACAATATCTCTAATCACCTCATCATTGACAGAATGACCAACAAGTGCTCCATCCAGATCCACTAAATGGATAAAGGAAGCCCCACTCGCTTCCCATTGTTTAGCTACTTTTAATGGCATTTCAGAGTATACTAAAACATCTCTAAAGCTCCCCTGTTTAAGTCTTACACACTGACCATTTTTGATATCGATTGCAGGAAATAATTTCATGTTGTACCATGCCTTTCATTTATGTTAATTTCATAATACATAAGGATTGATATCCAATTAGTGGTCTTACCTTCACGAATCAGATATCAATTCTGTATCCAATTTTAAATCGTACCCTTTGTAGATAAAACGCCATGAATTCTCGGATCATAACCAATAGCCTCATCCAAAGCTTTCGCAAAGGCCTTAAAGGCTGCTTCTACTATGTGATGATTGTTATTCCCGCTCAGTAGCTTAATATGTAGATTCATACCGGCGGAATAGGTTACTGCATAGAAAAACTCCTTTACCAGCTCCGAGTCAAGATAACCAATTCGGTCCATGGTTAAATCCATATCATAGGATAAATAAGGTCTACCGGATAAATCGATGGCGCAGAGAACCAAGGCATCATCCATGGGAAGAAGAAAAGATCCATAGCGTTTAATCCCAGTCTTGTCACCTAGAGCTTTCTTAATCGCCTGACCAAGGACAATACCAGCATCCTCCACTGTATGATGACCATCCACATAAAGGTCTCCTTTTACAGTAAGTTTCATATCAAAAAAGCCATGTCGTACGAAGCTGTCAAGCATATGATTAAAAAATCCGATTCCTGTTTCAATCTGAGATTTGCCGCTACCATCCAGATTCAATTCCATATGGATCTCAGTTTCTTTCGTATTTCGATTAATTGTAGCCGTCCGGTTCTCCATAATGACTCCCTCTCAATTTTCGGAATATTTGTTGTATCATATGATACGAAGATTAATTAGTATTATAAACAATATGAGAAATAAATGTCAAATGCTATCGGTTATAAAGAACTCAGCATTGACAATTATAATACATTGTTAATTATTTTACAAATATTAATAAAACGATAAGGTTTGGTTCCTACTATTCTTCAAACCGAACTGCAATCGAATTTGCATGGGCAGTTAAGCCTTCGGAGTTAGCAAACGTTTCAATATCCTTGTGAATGGGCTCTAATGCCTCTCTGGAGTAGGAAATAATGCTTGATTTCTTTACAAAATCATCGACACTTAAGGGGGAGAAAAACTTTGCTGTCCCATTGGTAGGAAGTACATGATTCGGTCCTGCCATATAGTCTCCAAGGGGTTCACTGGAATATTCACCGAGGAAGATTGCTCCAGCGTTTCTTATCTTGGTCATCACCATAAAGGGATCCTTCGTCATGATTTCCAAATGTTCGGAGGCAATTTCGTTGGTCACCTCAATCGCTTCTGCCATATCCTTCGCAATCAGTAGATATCC
>CAYMLE010000022.1:0-2477 GCA_964391115.1 uncultured Herbinix sp.
ATTGTGTTGAATCCTTATCGTATAACTTATCTGTTGATACAAACTCGGCTTGGATTAATCATCCTTAGCTACTTCAACAATAGGCTTGGGTTACTCATCCTTGGCCACTTCAGCAAAGGACTTTGCAAGCCCTGCTAGGCCTTGGATCTCCGAAGGGATAATAATCTTAGTCGCTTTTCCATCCGCTGCCTTTGCAAATGCCTCTAGACTCTTAAGTTGAATTACAGCGCTCTGTGGTGCTGCATCATTTAAGAAACGGATACCATCCGCCTGTGCTTTTTGAACTGAAAGAATAGCTTCAGCCTGACCTTCCGCTTCACGTATTGTAGCTTCCTTCTTAGCCTCAGCGCGAAGAATCGCTGACAATTTTTCTCCCTCCGCTTCCAAAACAGCAGATTCTTTTTTACCCTCTGCAACAAGAATCGCTGATCTTTTCTGACCCTCTGCGATTAAGATAGACTCTCTACGTTCACGCTCTGCCTTCATCTGTTTCTCCATCGCATCTTGAATGGCTGACGGAGGAATAATATTCTTTAATTCTACACGTGTTACCTTGATACCCCAAGGATCAGTTGCTTCATCCAAAGTTACCCTCATCTTGGTATTAATGATTTCTCTGGAAGTTAAGGTTTCATCCAGTTCCAAGTCACCAATGATATTACGTAGTGTTGTTGCTGTAAGATTCTCAATGGCGTTTAATGGGTTCTCAACTCCATAAGCATAGAGCTTCGGATCTGTTATGGCGAAGAATACTACGGTGTCGATTTTCATCGTAACATTATCCTTGGTGATAACTGGTTGAGGCGGAAAATCTACAACCTGCTCCTTTAACAATACCCGTTTGGCAAGTCTGTCAATTAATGGCACCTTTACATGAATACCAACTCCCCAAGTAGCCTGATAACCACCAAGTCTCTCAAGTACATAAGCATTAGCCTGCGGAACAATTCTGACGCAGGAAGCGAGAATCAGTAAAACTAATACAGCAAATCCAATCAAGATATACTCCATGTTATTACTCCTCCTTTTTTGATACAATTAATTTAACGCCTGAAACATCATGAATAACTACTTTAGTTCCTTTTTCTATAAGCTTACCATCGGTAGATCTGGCTGACCATACCTGTCCGTTTACGACAACCTGCCCAACTGCATTCAGATTATCAATAGCCATATTTACAAGAGCTTCTTTACCAATAAGTCCTTCATAGTTAGTTTTTTCCCGCTTCGGGTTAAAGTATTTAATAACGATTGGTCTCGTAAAATATAGGAGCAACAGGGAAACCACTACGAACAAAATTATCTCAACCAATAGATTATCAAAGAATAGCGATACAACAAATGCTACCAGGGCACCACCTGAAAACCAGATCGTTGTCAAGCCCAGAGTTATGATTTCAACAAATAGTAAAACTGCTAACAATATAAGCCATCCAATTGAATTCATTACCTTCATTCCCCCTTCCTTTTCCTGTTACTTCTATTCTATACAAAGCATATTCATAATACAATAGCAATAACCAATTTCTAATTATCTTTTAATAAATGCTCAAATATAGAACTTAGAAAGCGTTCCAGACTATAGCCTTCTTTGCCGTGAAACCTCATACATTAAGATTGCTGCTGCTACTGCAGCGTTCAGGGATTCTACCTTGCCAGCCATAGGTATCTTAACAAGGATATCGGCCTCAGCAGATACTTTATCGGATAACCCATTCG
The DNA here is from genome assembly GCA_964391115.1 of uncultured Herbinix sp. Taxonomy (GTDB): domain Bacteria; phylum Bacillota; class Clostridia; order Lachnospirales; family Lachnospiraceae; genus Mobilitalea. Next base: position 1,720 of record CAYMLE010000022.1, read on the forward strand.
CTTCATTGCCTATCAAAATCGCACATTTATCACGAAAGCTTTCTTTCGTATCATATAGCTGTCCTAATAAATGGGCTGCAAATATCCTAATCCCTTGCAATTTAATCTCTTTTAGCACCAGGTTAAAATCATCGACTATAGCAAAGGGTACCCTATAAATGGAGCCCATAGTGGACCGAATTACTTTCGGATTATAGATGTCTACGGAGGAGCTATTTAATATGATACCGGTTATACCTGCTCCCTCTGCCGTCCTTACTATCGTTCCCAAATTACCAGGGTCTCTGATATCCTCTAAAAGTAACAGACAAGCCTCGGGATTTTTTATAAGTTCCTCCAATGAGTACTTGGGTTTCTTAACAGTTCCCATGACGCCTTGAGGTGTCTTCGTTTCTGAAATGCTTTGGAATACTGCATCAGTAAGAATCTCATATTCCAGGTTGGAAAAATAGCCAGGGCTATCCTCCAGCTTTTTTTGATAGAAGCTTTCTGAAAAAAACGCCTTAACAAGCAGACCTTCTGATCTTGCTTCTTCAAACATCTTCTGTCCTTCTACCACAAAAACGCCTTGATCTTCCCTGGCTTTTGTCTTTTTTAACAATTGATTTATATTCTTAATTTGATGATTACTCAAACTGCTGATTACAGTAATCGGCCTCATATCCATCAATCTTCCTTATCTATTTATTTAGTTTTCATTCAGATTTAACAGCTTTGCCGCTTTGGTCGTAAGCCGACCAAGCGCTCTAGTTTTCATT
>CAYMLE010000022.1:2577-5667 GCA_964391115.1 uncultured Herbinix sp.
ATTTAACAGCTTTGCCGCTTTGGTCGTAAGCCGACCAAGCGCTCTAGTTTTCATTCAGATTTAACAGCTTTGCCGCTTGGTCGGCTGCAATGAGGCTGTCTATTATTTCGTCTAGGTCGCCGTTCATAATTGAATCGATTTGGTGTAAGGTCAGCTTGATTCTATGGTCCGTTACTCTTCCCTGGGGGAAATTATAGGTACGGATTTTCTCAGAACGATCACCGGTACCAACCTGACTTCTTCTAGCTTCTGCTTCTGCGCTATGCGCTTTTTCCATCTCGATCTCATACAGACGGGATCTTAAGATTTTTATTGTCTTATCCTTGTTCTTTAGCTGAGACTTCTCATCCTGACATGAAATAACAATTCCAGTAGGGATATGAGTCAATCTAACTGCAGAGTCTGTTGTATTAACACTCTGCCCACCATTTCCCGAGGAACGGAATACATCAAACTTACAATCATTCAGATCCAGTTCTACGTCCACATCCTCCGCCTCTGGCATAATCGCTACCGTAGAAGTAGAAGTATGAATTCTACCACCGGATTCTGTTACCGGTACTCTCTGTACTCGATGCACTCCACTTTCATATTTGAGTCTAGAATAGGCACCCTTTCCATTAATCATGAAAATTACTTCCTTAAAGCCACCTATACCATTCTCATTTAAATTCATCATATCTATCTTCCAACGCCTCTGCTCAGCGTACATAACATACATACGATATAGTTCTGCAGCAAAAAGAGCAGCTTCATCACCACCAGCGCCACCGCGAATTTCAACAATCACATTCTTATCATCGTTAGGATCCTTCGGCAGTAACAATATCTTCAGATCGTCTTCTAGTGTTACCAAATGTTGTTTACAGCTGCTTAACTCTTCCTTGGCCATCTCTCTGATTTCTTCATCAGATTCTTCACTTAACCTAGCCAAGCTTTCTTCTATACTATTTTGTGTAGCCTTGTATTCCATATATTTTTCTGTAATCTCGGCCAGCTCTGCTCTTTCCTTCATGAGCTTCCGATAACGGTTCTGATCATTTAAAATATCGGGATTTAATAATTCCTCATCAATTTCCCGGAACCGGTTTAATATATCCTCTAAACGGTCAAACATAAATCGAACTCCTCCATTATCTATAACATCTTACCGGTATCTTCCTGATACCATCCGATCCAGACCACTTAAATCTTGCTTAATCTGTATCTCCTGAAAGCCTTCCTTCTGCAAAAGGTCAGCAACCTCCTTACCTTGGTTGCAACCAATCTCAAAGAATATCCAACCATCCTTCCGTAGATAAGTAGACAAACCAGATACAATTCTTCGATAGAACTCTAACCCATCGGGACCTGCCTCCAAAGCCATAGCAGGCTCATGATCCCGAACCTCAGGCATAAGCTCTAAGTATTCACTTGTTTTGATGTAGGGAGGATTTGAAACTATAATATCAAATAAGCCCTCCACCTGGTCATATAAATCGCTTTTTATAAAGGTTACATCGCTACCTAGCCGAGCAGCATTTTCTTTGGCTACCGCAAGGGCTTCTTCCGATAGATCCACTGCGGTTCCCTTCTTAATGTTCCCCAAAACTGCTAGGCTAATGATGATACAGCCAGAGCCAGTACATAAATCCAGTATTTCCTTGTCTTTACTAACCTTTAACACTTCCTCCACCAGACATTCTGTATCCTGCCGAGGTATCAACACATTATCATTCACTATAAATTCCAGGCCCATAAATTCTTGGGTTTTCGTTAGATACTGCAGAGGAGTGTGGCAAGCCCTAAAATGAATAAGCTCCATATACTCCCTAGCTTTCTCCTCTGATATAGATTGTTCCCGTTGCAGAATAAAGTCGGCTCGATTTATATTCAGAACATGGGCAAGCAGATACCATGCATCCACATCGGCATCTGCTATGTTATGGGCTTTCAGAACTTCCCTTGCTGAATTTAATATTTCCTTATAAGTTGCCATGAAACCCTCACTGACATATTCGTAACTATTTAACCGCTTCTTTATCTTCAAAGTCCAGATATTTATCCAAAGCCAATAAGATTTCGTCATCTTCTTCAACGGCCTTTTTGGCTGGATTAACATTTACGTTCGTAGGTTTTACATTATTTAACGTAGTGTTTCTAACCTGTTTCCGACTGTCCTGTTTGCGACCACCCTGTTTGCGATTACCCTGGTTCTGTACGGTCGAACTCCTACGGTCCTTGTTTGCCTTTTCATCAGAATCACTTGTACTACTCACCTCTTCTGTTGTAGCGGCAATTTCCAAAAATCCTCTCCAATCAAAAACCGCCTCGACGGATTGAATTGCAACTTCAATCATTGCATCTTCAGGTTCTTTGGTAGAAAGTCCTTGCATCCACATTCCGGGCTTACTTAATATATTCATGATTTTACTTTCACTTTTACCTGCTAGGCGAATAAACTCATAGGAGAGGCCTGCTATAACGGGAACCAGAAGAATTCTGGAAACAATTCTAAGTAATAAGGTATCTGGACGTATCACCATAAAGAATACGGCACTAATTAGCATAACCAACAGCATAAAACTGGTGCCGCATCGTTTATGTTCCTTAGACTGCCATCTTACATTTTCTACTGTTAACTCAAAGCCGTTCTCAAGACAATTAATGGTCTTATGCTCTGCACCATGGTACATAAAAACTCGTTTAATGTCAGGCATCTGAGATATCGCTAGAATATATCCAATAAACATAGTTACCCTAAGCACCGCTTCCAATAAAGATAACCAAAAATCACTGTCGATAATTTTTGAAAACAGATTTGATATTAATAAAGGAAGAACCATAAAGAAAGCAATGGAGAAAACTAAAGAAATCATCACCGCTGCTACCATAAGTAAGGTATTCATTTGATCGGAGGTTTCCTTTGTCGCCGAAAGCTCCTTATCCACATGGTTCGCCTTGGAATTCTTTTTCTGGGTAGATGACCCTTTTTTATTTACTTGTTTGGCGTTTTTCTTATTCTTGTCTTTTGTGGCGTTTTTCTTCTTTTTTGATTCTTCTATCTCTTCTTCCTCTTCAAAAAAGCTTGCTGCATAATTTAAGACCTTA
>CAYMLE010000022.1:5767-20268 GCA_964391115.1 uncultured Herbinix sp.
TTCTTCTATCTCTTCTTCCTCTTCAAAAAAGCTTGCTGCATAATTTAAGACCTTAACACCGATTACCATAGAATCAACGAAAGCAAGCATTCCTCGGAAAATTGGTAGCTTAAACAACTTAACTTTATCACTAAAATTATTTTGGGTCTTTTTTTCCACTGCAATTTCATTGTTCGGTTTACGGACTGCTATAGCGTATTCATCCTTGTTTCTCATCATTACGCCTTCAATAACAGCCATACCCCCAATACCAGATGGTTTCATCCAAACACCCGAACCTTTCCTGAATCTGTTTAAACAGATCTTTATTTGACAAGTTATAATTAATTATTATTTAAAAATAGGCTGAGGAAGTAAACCTCAACCCAATTTTTTTCGTTATTAAGTACTGCTCTATTTATCCTGGCTCATACCATATCTGCGGTTGAATTTCTCAATTGCACCGCGGGCTGCAGCTGCTTTCTGCTGTCCAGTATAGAACGAATGACATTTGGAACAAATTTCAACATGGATGTCCTCCTTTGTTGAACCAGTTACGAATTCATTACCACAGTTGCATACAACCTTTGCCTGGAAGTACTTCGGATGGATTCCTTCTTTCATGATTTCACCTCTTCACTATCAAATAGTTCTTATATTGGTTTTATATAATTTCTCCAATTTAATAAACAGCTTACTAATTATATCATAGGTTAAATTGTAATGCAAGCATCAAAAGACAATTTTAGTTTTCTTGATTATTTCTATAAATTCCGCATTGGATTTCGTTCGTAAAAACATATCAATAATCCGCTCGAGAGCCTCCTCTGACTTCATACCTCCCAAAGCCTTCCTCATTAAATAGGTTGCTTCAATCTCTTGTTGTGTCAGTAGCAAATCCTCTCTTCGCGTTCCGGATCTGGCTAAGTCTACCGCGGGGAATATTCGTTTCTCCGATAGATTTCGATCAAGTACGAGTTCCATATTACCGGTACCCTTAAACTCCTCAAATACCACATCATCCATTCGACTGCCAGTATCCACAAGAGCTGTAGCTAGAATTGTTAAGCTTCCGCCCTCTCTCATGTTTCTCGCCGCTCCAAAGAACCTCTTAGGCATATGAAGTGCTGCAGGATCAAGACCACCAGATAAGGTTCTTCCACTGGGTTGAACAGTTAGGTTATAAGCCCTGGCCAATCTTGTAATGCTATCTAAAAGTATGATTACATCCTGTTTATGCTCTACTAATCGCTTTGCCCGTTCGATGACCATCTCGGATACTCTCTTATGGTTATCTGGAAGCTCATCAAAGGTAGAATAGATAACCTCTACGTTCTTTCCTTCAATGGATTCTTTAATATCCGTTACTTCCTCCGGCCGTTCATCAATTAGCAGGATCAGTAGTTTCATATCTGGATGATTTCTTGTAACCGCCTTTGCTACCTGTTTCAGCAAAGTAGTCTTACCTGTCTTAGGTTGGGATACGATCATCCCTCTCTGACCTTTGCCAATGGGTGAAATAAGATCCACCATTCGCATCGCAACTCCTGCCCCAGGGGTCTCCAGATGAATTCGTTCATTCGGAAAGATTGGAGTCAAATCTTCGAATCGCTTCCGTTTCTGAGCTTCATTCGGATGAAATCCATTCACACCTTTAATAAATAGAAGTGCAGAGAATTTTTCGCTCTGGCTACGGATCCTCGTATTACCGGCTACGATATCTCCTGTTTTTAAATTAAATCTTCGAATCTGCGCTGGGGATACATAGACATCATTTTCCCCTGGTAGATAATTATCACATCGTATAAATCCATAACCGTCCGGCAAGACTTCTAAAATACCTTCTTTTGTCTCGCCACTATCTAATTGTTCAAGATCATTATGGCCTCCGGATATCTTTCTTTCTTCTCTAGCGGTTCCATAATTCGTATTCCCATGACTCTGCCTATCCTGATTATCTTGTGTAGACCCTTCTTTTAACAAATTTTCTGTCTTTTCCTCTATTTTTTGTGTCTCCATTGGTTTGTTCGTTCGATGTGCAACATCACTCTTCTGAGTCTCTTGTGTCTGAATCTCTTGTTTCAGAGTCTCCTGCTTCTGAGTCTCCTGCTCCACTTCAACCCGCTGTTTGGCCTTAGGAGCTCTACTCTTCATTGGATGCTCTGATTGCATCTCTTCCTTTTGAGTTTTGTTCTGCTCCATATCATGGTTTTGGAGAGCCTCAATTAATTCACTCTTTTTTAATGCTGTGAAACTTTTCAGTCCTTTTTCTTTCGCATGCTCTCTTAATATAGCAAGAGTCATTGAATCATAATGCATTTCCATACATTCAACTCCTTTGGCCTGTATTTGGATTTTATTTGGGGTATTTGGGAGAATTGATTTAGAATTTAATTCTATATTGAAAGCCACCATAGATTTTTAATTATGATACACTTGATTATACACCTAATTGTCCAGAAATGGAAGCTTTTTATTGATTTAGTAAATTCTTAGTGATATGATAACAATAAATATTTATTCAGTTTGAATAAACAAATTTGAGTAAAGCAAATAAGTTACTCCATATTTATTATAAATAAGTATAGGCAGAATTCTATAGGATAAAGGTCTATAACGCAAAGAGAAGGTGGAATTCAATATGGATATAAATCAAAAGGCACTGGCACTGCATGAACAATGGCAAGGCAAACTAGAGATTACTTCGAAATGCCAGGTGAATACCAAGGAGGACTTAGCGGTTGCCTACACTCCTGGTGTGGCTGAGCCCTGCAGGATAATTGCAGCGGACCCGCAAGAAGCCTATCGATATACGATGAAGGCGAATACAATTGCAGTCATCTCTGATGGCAGTGCTGTCCTTGGACTGGGCAATATTGGTCCCTATGCAGCCATGCCGGTGATGGAGGGCAAAGCAGTATTATTCAAGGAATTTGGTGGCGTTAATGCAATCCCGATCTGTCTTGACACTCAGGATACCGAAGAAATCATCCAAACTATCGTAAACATCGCTCCAGCCTTTGGTGGAATTAATCTGGAGGATATCTCATCCCCTAGATGCTTTGAGATTGAGGAACGGCTTAAAAAGCTCTTAACAATACCTGTATTTCATGATGATCAGCATGGTACTGCCATTGTAGTATTAGCTGGTGCGATTAACTCGTTGAAAGTAACCGGCAAGACCATAGAGAGTTGCCGCGTAGTGATCAATGGTGCAGGCTCTGCCGGAATCGCCATTGCGAAACTCTTATTGTCCTATGGGTTTAAACACATTATGTTATGTGATATCCATGGTATCATATATGAGGGTTATGAAAACCTGAATTGGATGCAAAAGGAGATGCTTACCGTAACGAACTTGGAACATAAACAAGGAACACTGGCTGATGCTCTGAAAGGAGCTGATTTATTTGTCGGTGTATCTGCCCCTAATATTGTTACCAAGGATATGGTAAGATCCATGAACAAGGATGCCATTCTATTTGCCATGGCGAATCCTACCCCGGAGATTATGCCAGATCTGGCAAAGGAAGCAGGTGCCAGAATCGTTGCCACCGGCCGCTCAGACTTCCCAAATCAAGTGAATAATGTTGTAGCCTTCCCCGGAATCTTTAAAGGCGCCTTAGAGGGACGAGCAGTGCAGATAACCGAAGAGATGAAGCTAGCTGCTGCTGTTGCCATCGCTAGTCTAGTGGAGGATAAGGAACTGAATGAAGATAATATAATGCCCAAGCCCTTTGACCCAAGGGTGCGAGATGCTGTATGCGAAGCCGTTATGGCAAATATCAAGTGATTATGAAAACTCCTACAAATAAACAACTACTCTGGGGCAGTAAGCCCTATCATTCTCTAGACTATGCATTGAAATCTACCTATGGCAAAAAGGTATATAAGATAAGCTTGAATGGTGGTATGAGCTGTCCTAATCGTGACGGTTCAATTGATTCCAGAGGATGTATCTTCTGTAGCTCTGGCGGCTCCGGTGATTTTGCAGGCGATTATAACAATTCCATAACCGAGCAAATCGAGCAGGCAAAAAAACTCATCCTACCTAAGCTTCCCCTTGGAGATAACGGAAGTTTCATTGCATACTTTCAAGCATATACCAATACCTACGGTCCAATTTCACATTTGAAAAAGATATTTTACGAGGCGATTGAGCATCCTCAGGTCTTGATCCTATCCATTGCTACTAGACCCGACTGTTTCGATGACGAAGTCCTGCAGCTATTAGAAGAGCTTAATAAAATCAAACCAGTATGGGTAGAGCTAGGACTTCAGACAATCCATGAAACTACAGCACAATTCATTCGTCGGGGCTATCCGTTGTCGGTATTTGATACTGCTGTAAAAAACCTATCCCAGATTGGTATTCCAATCATTGTTCATACAATTCTAGGATTGCCAAAGGAATCAAAACATGATATGTTAAAAACCATGGAACATTTAAGTCTTCTTCCGATTCAGGGTTTAAAATTGCAATTGCTTCATGTATTGGAGGGAACCGATTTAGGCAACCTTTACCGAGATGGTTTCTTTACCGAAAGCTTATCCTTGGAGGATTACGTTGACCTCGTGATATCCTGTCTGGAAATTCTTCCAGAAAAATTCATTATTCACCGTATAACTGGTGATGGCCCAAAGAATCTTTTATTAACTCCCCTCTGGAGTGCAAATAAGAAACAAGTTTTAAACAGCATCCACCGGGAAATGAAAATCAAAAACACCTGGCAGGGCAAATATTCCCGTTAGACAAACTCATCCATATAAAACACTACTAGGGAGGTGCCATATGCAATCAGATACCTTTATGTTATACAAGCTAATGATCTTATATATATTAAACAGAGTGAATTTCCCCTTGGCAAATGCTCAGCTTACTTCATTCATCTTAGAGAAAGAATATACAAACTATTTTAATATCCAACGGGCAATTTCCGAACTGATTGATGATAATTTTATATTAGTAAAAACCATACGGAACAGCTCCCTCTACCGAATTACAGACAGCGGCATGGAGACCCTCTTATTATTTGACAATATGATATCTTCAGGTATTAAAGAAGATATTGAGCATTATTTAGCAGATAATAAATACGAGCTTCAAGAAGAGGTATCTACCCCTGCTGATTTCTATCAGATTAAAAAAGGGGAATATGCCGCTCACTTAAGTGTAATTGAGCGGCATACTCCCATAATTGACCTTACTCTGGTAGTCACAACCGAGGAAGAAGCTGCAATGCTCTGTAACAATTGGAAGGAAAAAAGTTCGGATATCTACGCTTACCTTTTATCATCCCTGTTGTCGCATTAAGCTTCCCCGGAATCCTTTAATTGGCAAATCTCTTCAATACAATCCCAAATCTCATCTCTCCCCTGCTTCGTTAAAGAAGAAAAGGGGAGTATTTTTGTTCCTGGAACTGCGCCGATTCCCTCCCGTAGCATTTTCAGATGCTTATCTCTCTGGCTTCGGTTTATCTTATCAAGCTTGGTAGCAATAATAACTGGATGGAACCCCTGATATACAATCCAATCATACATATATCGATCGTTTTCAGAAGGCTCGTGGCGGATATCTAGAAGTAGGAATACCAGCTTTAGCTGTTGTGATTTTTTAAGGTATTGCTCAATCATCTTCCCCCACTTCTCTTTCACTACCAATGCCACCTTTGCATAACCATATCCAGGAAGATCAACAAAATACAAGGTATCATTGATGTTGTAAAAATTAATAGTCTGGGTTTTACCTGGCTGCGAGGAGGTTCGGGCAAGAGATTTCCGGTTCATCAAAGCATTAATCAGAGAGGATTTACCAACATTAGACTTACCAGCAAATGCAATCTCCGGCTTCTCATTTATGGGAAGCACGCTGGTGATTCCGCAGACCGTTTCTAAACTACAGTTTTTTATTATCATCAATATACCCTCCATAGCATTAATCATCATTCGAATAATGCTCGTTTTATCGTAATATTATACCTATATACTTTGAAAGCCTACCATGTTTTATGTTGGCAGGCTTTCCTAATTCTAAATTAAGCTATTTCATTCTTACTTTTCTTAGTAGAACGCTTGGCAATCGGTTTTCTTGCCACTGCATCCTCCGATAACTCAAGTCTAGGTTTCTCATTACCAAGCACTGCTTCCTTCGTTACGATACACCTTACTACCTGAACGTCTGAAGGAATATGATACATGGATTCCATCATAACCGATTCCATAATAGCTCGAAGTCCTCTGGCACCAATCTTTCTCTTGAAACTCTGCTTTGCAATTTCCTTTAGCGCATCCTCTTCAAAGACAAGCTCAACACCATCGAGTTCAAACAATTTCTTATACTGCTTGGCGATTGCATTCTTTGGCTCTGTAAGAATCTGAACCAAGGCATTCTCATCCAGAGAATCCAAAGCTACATTTACAGGTACACGGCCAACAAACTCCGGAATCAGTCCAAATTTTATCAAATCCTGTGGCATTACCTGACGGAAGAGTTCACCAACATTGGTTTTATTCTTATCGACAATCAAGGCATTGAAGCCCATGGATTTCTGACCAATTCTGGATTCTATTATTTTCTCTAAACCATCAAAAGCACCACCACATATAAATAAGATGTTGGTCGTATTGATCTGAATAAATTCCTGGTGAGGATGCTTTCTTCCACCCTGGGGCGGAACTGAAGCAACGGTACCCTCCAGTATTTTAAGTAATGCCTGTTGTACACCTTCACCGGATACATCTCTGGTGATTGAGGTGTTTTCTGATTTTCTTGTAATCTTATCTATCTCATCAATATAGATGATGCCATATTCTGCTCGCTCTATATCAAAATCCGCTGCCTGAATAATCTTTAGCAGTATGTTTTCCACATCCTCGCCGACATATCCGGCTTCTGTCAATGCTGTTGCATCTGCAATGGCAAACGGCACATTCAATAATTTGGCCAATGTCTGAGCAAGGAAGGTCTTTCCCGATCCGGTTGGACCAACCATGAGGATATTACTTTTCTGTAATTCAACATCCAAATCTTTTTCAGACAATACTCGTTTATAATGGTTATAAACTGAGACTGCCAATACTTTCTTTGCTTCATCCTGACCGATAACATGCTGATCCAAAAAGTTTTTAATTTCTACCGGTTTCAAAAGATTGATATCTGCATTTACTACCGGTTCACCATCAAACTCTTCTTCTATGATCTCACTGCATATATCGATACATTCATCACAAATATAGACTCCCGGTCCTGCAATCAGTTTCCTGACCTGATCCTGGGTTTTATTACAGAAGGAACACCTCAGTTGCTTTCTGTCGTCTACTTTTCCTGCCACTGCCTAATCACCTCATTCTCTCTGTAGCGTACCTCAAAACGGCTACTTATCTATGAGTTAAAATACCATCGATGATACCGTATTCCTTAGCTTCATCTGCCATCATGTAATGATCTCTTTCTGTGTCAACCTCAATTACTTCTAAGGGTTTTCCAGTGTTTTGTGCCAGAATTTCATTTAATCTTTTTCTAGTTCTGATGATATTGTCCGCTACAATCTTAATATCAGTTGCCTGGCCTCTTGCACCACCAGAAGGTTGATGAATCATAATCTCAGAATTCGGAAGTGCAAAACGTTTTCCCTTTGTTCCTCCAGCGAGAAGGAAGGCACCCATACTTGCAGCCAGTCCGATACAAATCGTAGACACATCACTCTTAATATAGTTCATGGTATCAAATATCGCCATACCGGCGGTAACTGAGCCACCAGGACTGTTAATATAAAAATTAATGTCCTTACCTGGATCCTCAGCCTCTAAAAACAGCATCTGTGCAACAATTAAGCTTGCTGTAACATCATTAACGTCCTCACCTAGGAAAATAATTCTATCCTTTAATAATCTAGAGTAAATATCGTAGCTTCTCTCGCCACGACTCGTCTGTTCTATGACATAAGGTACTAAACTCATTTTGCCATCCTCCTTTTTAGTATGGTTATCACTTGTATTGTATTATAATATGGCTTTATGCCTCTTTTGCTTCAGCTAAAACAAAATCTACAGCCTTCTGTACTGCGATGTCAGCCTTGATTTGTTCCTTTTCCTTCTCACCGATCAGCTCATTTAGCTTATCTGCTTCCATCTGGTAAGCTGCTGCCATATCTGTTAATTCCTTCGTTAATTCCTCTTCTGATACCTGAATATCCTCTGCCTTTGCTATTGCTTCCAGTACGAGTCTACTCTGAATTCTCTTAATTGCCTGAGGTCTTAAGCTTTCAAAGAATTTCTGTGCATCCATTCCGGTAAACTGGAAGTATTGCTCTAAGGATAATCCCTGATACTTCATTCTCTGTGCAAAATCCTCTGCCATCTGATTTACTTGGGTAAGAATCATGGGTTCAGGAATCTCCATCGTTGCGTTCTCAATAATCTTGTCAACTACTTCATTTTCTATTGCAGTTTTGCGTTCCTTGTCTTTTGCTTCTTTTATTGTAGCCTTGATATTTTCCTTATATTCATCTAAGGTATCAAATTCTGATACATCCTGTGCAAAATCATCATTCAACTCAGGAAGCTCTTTCATCTTAATCTCATTAATCTTAACCTTGAACATAGCAGCCTTACCAGCTAGCTCTTTTGCCTGATATTCCTCGGGGAAGGTCACATTTACTTCGGTTTCTTCGCCGATTGTCTTGCCGATCAGTTGATCCTCAAAGTTATCAATAAAGGATTTGGAACCAATGGTTAAGGAGAATCCTTCACCCTTGCCACCTTCAAAGGCCTCACCATCTACATAGCCATCAAAATCAATTATTGCGATATCGCCAGACTGAACTGCTCTATCATCTACAGTAATCATTCTGGAGTTCTGTTCTCTTTCCTTGTCGATCTTATCTAAAACTTCTTCATCGGATACGGTGATATCCTCTTTCTTAACTTCAATACCTTTATAGTCACCTAAAGTAACCTCAGGCTTAACAGCAACCTCTGCTGTAAAGATGAAAGGCTTTCCTTTCTCTACCTGTACAACATCAATGTCTGGTCTGGACACGATCTCAAGTCCACTTTCATTGGCAGCCTTTTCATATTCCACTGGAATAATCTCATTGGCAGCATCCTCATATAAAATACTGGCACCATACATTTTCTCAATAATTGCACGAGGTGCTTTTCCTTTACGGAAGCCCTGAACATTAAGTTTGCCCTTACTCTTCTGGTATGCTTTTTCCAATGCCTTTTCAAATTCCTCAGCGGAAGCCTCTATTGTAAGCTTTGCCATATTGTTCTCTAATTTTTCAACCTGTAAACTCATGAATTATTTCCTCCTTATATTATGTACCCTAATAAACTTTTCCCTTAACCTTTGTGTCCATCGATTGTCTGTTATCTCAACTGCATTATTTCGTCAGTCCTTACTTTATTGCTACGGGAATTGTGGGGTAAAGCTTAAAGCATACATTTTGTCTGGAATACAGACATTTTGACATTAGTATATTATAACATATCACTTCTGTAAATACTATAATTTATTTTTCTATCTCTCACTCGATATGAAAGGTAGGCCTTAGGATCAAGCGAGCACATGACCCCGTTCTTCCATCACCTTGCATATACGTTCTACGATTTGCTCGCAAAGCTCGTTTGTTTTAGCCTCCGCCATGACCCGGATCACTGGCTCCGTTCCACTTTCTCGAACCAGAATTCTTCCCTGGCCACCCAGCTTTTCTTCCTCTTGCTGAATTATTTCAAAAAGATAGGAATCCTCACGAACTGCTTTTTTATCCGAAACCCTAACATTTTTCATTAGCTGAGGAAAAATTGTTACTTCTTTGGTCAGCTCCGATAAATTCATCTTGCTCTCTAGCATAACCTCCATCAACTTTAAGGAAGTAAGGATGCCATCTCCAGTAGTTGCATGTTTGCTAAAAATGATATGGCCTGACTGCTCTCCACCAATACTATGACCGTTCGCCAGCATATTTTCATATACATATTTATCTCCAACCTGGGTCTTTTCATAAGAAACTCCCTTACGCTTCAGAGCTTCGTATAGACCTATATTGGACATAATGGTGGTTACAACCGTATTGTTGGCTAGTTCTCCTCGTTGTTTCATGTATACGCTACACAGATACAGGATTAAATCACCATCTATAATATTACCCTTTTCATCGACAGCCAAACATCGATCTGCATCTCCATCATAAGCAAAGCCCACATCAAGGTTATTTTCTATGACAAATTTTTGTAGAACACCGATGTGAGTGGAACCACAATCCTGATTGATATTGACGCCATCTGGATCGCTATTTATTACATAGGTTTTAGCACCCAGTGCATCGAATACGCCCTTGGCTACGGTAGAAGCGGCTCCATTGGCTAGGTCCAAACCAACCTTTTTCCCCTGAAAGGACCTGGTAGCCAGGGAAATCAGATAACCAATATAACGATTTCTTCCAATGGCATAATCTATGGTTTTTCCAATATCTAACTTGGTTGCCAAAGGAATCGTATCCTCTTCACTATCTATGTATGCTTCAATCAAGTCTTCCACTTCTGCTTCTAACTTATAACCACTACCATTAATAACCTTAATACCATTGTCATAATAAGGATTATGACTAGCTGAGATCATGATACCACAGTCAAAACCTTCTGTCCTTACAACATGGGCTATGCTTGGTGTTGGTGTGACATGCAGTAGGAATACATCTGCTCCACTTGCAGTAAGTCCAGCTACTAAAGAATATTCAAACATATAGCTTGACCTTCTTGTATCCTTACCAATTACTATATTTGCTTTGTGCTCTTTACCGTAATAATGCCCCAGAAATCTACCTACCTTATAAGCATGCGTTACTGATAAATCTACATTTGCTTCTCCACGAAAACCATCTGTTCCAAAATACTTTCCCATCTTAATTATTTTCCTTTCCATAATATATATTAATATATGCGTTTGTTACATGCAAATTGCTATACCGATTATCGAAATCTATGATGAAGGATATTCGAATATCTATCTTTTATTTATTCTAACATATGTACAAAATAAATGGGAAGATAAATTTATAAAAAAACATCACCGGAATTTTCCGGTGATGTTTTATGATCGGATTTATTATCCAATCTCAGCGAACATTATATTGATTTACTGCTGTTGTCCGGATTGACCTGACATAGACTGTTCCTGACTTCTGATCATACGTTTAACCATTTCTCCGCCTACAGAACCATTCTGTTTGCTAGTTAAATCGCCATTATAACCCTGCTTTAACGGAACGCCTAGTTCATTTGCAACTTCCATCTTGAAGCGGTTAAGAGCTTCTCTTGCCTGAGGTACTTCTGATCTGTTAGATCCACTATTATTGTTACTTGCCATAATTTTTCACCTCCGTTTTTGATTATCAAAGCAATCATTTACAAAATCAACTAGTGTAGGTTCGGCGGATCAATTTATCACCGCGAGTGATGTTGTATCTGTATTGCCTGTACTCATATTGTTAACAGGTAAGGGAATTATTATTATGGTAATTATTGTTTTTTCACCCAATGTTTTGTTTAACCGACAAAAGCAGGCAAGCTTTTCATAAAAATACATGTATTACCAGTCCTTTATGTAACCAATAACTTTTTTGTATTCTTAACTCTTTATGTTAATATCATGCCCTTCTGCTTGATATATATAATTCGTTTTATGCGCTATTACACTTTCATACTACTTATCCGTTAGTTTTGGACATTACAACCAATAATTTTTCATATACATAATAAGCAAAGAGACTATATCTTTTAAGGAGATTTCTGCCATGGTACACATCCTTAAAACCATGAATCAATTTTTATGGGGGATCCCCATGCCCTGTTTACTGTTTGGGGTACATATTTATTTTACGATACATCTGAAGGGAGTACAAAGGCACATCGGCAAGGCAATCCGTCTTTCCGTTACCCCAGACCAAGAGGCCGAGGGAGATCTAAGTGGATTTGCGGCTCTAACAGCAACGCTAGCTGCTACACTGGGCACCGGAAATATTGTCGGCATCTCTACTGCTGTCGCACTCGGAGGCCCTGGGGCGATTCTTTGGTGCTGGTTAACCGGTATTCTAGGTATGGCGACCTCCTACGCCGAATGCTTCCTCGCGGTGCTATTCCGTCGAAAAACAGAGGATGGCACCTATATCGGAGGACCGATGTATGCATTAGAGTTCGGACTACAAAAACGCTGGCTAGCTATACTATTCAGTATTTTCACTTTGATTGCATCCTATGGGGTCGGCTGCTCTACTCAGGCAAGAGCTGTTACAGAAACCTTACATAGCTTATGGGGTCTACCAGAATATGCGGTTGGAATTATACTGTCTATTCTAGTTGGCTTGGTCATTGTAGGGGGCATTAAGTCAATCGGTAGTATCTGTTCAAAATTGGTTCCTGCCATGGGGATTTTCTATATTGTAGGATGTCTCATTATCCTCGGTATGAATCTATCCTACCTTTTACCGGCCTTAAGATACATCCTTCGCTCTGCATTTGTACCCTCACGACTTCCTGCCGCTGTTGCTGGAGGATTCATTGGTAGTACACTAAAAACAGCTACTCGATACGGAATCGCCAGAGGGCTCTTTACAAATGAAGCTGGTCTTGGATCAGCTGCCATCGCTGCTGCTGGAGCTAAGACCTCCCACCCCTCCAGACAGGCTCTAATCTCCATGAGTGCCACCTTCTGGGATACTGTAGTGATGTGTGCCATTACCGGATTGGTCATCGTTACTAATATAATGAAATATCCTGCCTCCGTTGAGGGTTATTCCTTCGCAGCCTTGACAACTGCTGCCTTTCATATTATTCCCTATGGAAGTCATATCCTTGGACTCTCCTTAGTAGCCTTTGCTATCGCAACCTTAATTGGCTGGTCTTATTTTGGAGAAAAAGCGGTAGAATATCTATTCGGAAAATCCGGAATAAATAACTACCGCCTATGCTATATTATTATGATTTTTATCGGATCCGTCCTATCGATGGATCTAGTCTGGGAGTTAACTGATTTTGTTAATGCTTTGATGATTGTACCAAATCTCATTTGCCTTCTATTGTTAAGAAACAAGATAACTGCGTATATAAGAGAAGGAAAATCCACTTAATAATGACGATATTGAATGGAGGCTGCTATCCGCTCTGCAGTCTCTTCGTCTAACAATCGGCCAATTAAGGAAAGAGAAAAATCAATCGCTGTTCCCATACCACGGGAGGTCACTACATTATCATCCTCAACCACATCTGCATCTACCATAATTGCGCCATTCAGATAGCTTTCATTTCCAGGGTAACAAGTGGCCCTCTTTCCTGTGAGTAATCCTTTCGTACCGAGGACTCTAGGTGCTGCACATATGGCAGCTAGATCTTTCCCCTTTTGGTGAAAGTCTTGTAGAAGTTGTCCCAAGCCTTCATGCTCCATCAGATGAAGCGTTCCAGGCAATCCGCCAGGTAATACCAGCATATCGGCATCCTTAAAATCAGCCTTCTCAAATAAGAGATCCGTAGTAACTTCTATTCCATGGGATCCAATGACTTTACTGCTACCAGTAATCGATACCATGGTAATATCAATTTCAGCCCTTCGTAACAGATCTACTACCGTTAGGCCTTCGATTTCCTCAAATCCCTCTGCTAAAAAGATATATACCTTCGCCATAATCTCACTCCTTTCGTATAGACCATTGCAAAACATAAAGGTTGTAGCAATTGTATGAAACCAAATACGGATTCCATATGCATACATGTGTAAGTTGCAATATATATAAAGATACCATGGACCAAACCTGAAGTCTAGCCCATGGTAATCTTACCATCTAATATTTTTATTATTCTACTTAGATGCTTACTTATGCATCTATCATCAAACTGGATACACCAACATTCTTAAGAGTTAACATCGGTTTACAACCGCTACCCTTCTTCACACCAATTGCGCAGAGTTCCAGCAGGTAACAATTATCATAAGGAACCTTGATTTCAAAACAACTGCAACAACCAACCCGTTCACAATATACCTGAATCTTCTTCTCGTCACATATTTTATATAGCTTTACTTCGAATTCGTGGCTTCCATGACAGCAACAACCCCAGATACATCCAAGGATAACACCAGGTTTTATTTTACAGCTATCCTTACAAGGAGTAGGAGCCGGTGTTATAACCTGACGATATTCCATTCGGACACGGATTCCGGGACAAGGCATTGGAACTCTGACCGGATATGGTACATACTCTATGCGTGTTTCTGCTTCAGGGCAATCCGGGCAAGGCGGGCATACAGGACATGGAGCTGGAGCAAGACATTCCGGGCATGTTGGGCATGTCGGACATGTTGGACATTCAGGACAGGGTAATGGAGCAAGACACTCCGGACAAGTCGGACAAGGTGCCGGTTGGGGACAAGTTGGGCAAGGTGGTGGTTCCGGACAGGGAAGTGGCACAGGACAAGGCGGTGCCGGAGGACATTCCGGGCACACTTGCGGTGGTGGACATTCAAC
>CAYMLE010000022.1:20368-28165 GCA_964391115.1 uncultured Herbinix sp.
GGTGGACACTCCGGTATCGGAACTGGGACTGGAATCTCTTCCGGCAACTCTGGTGCTTCTGGTAGTAATTCCTCACAAGCAATTCCACCAACGAATGGGAAAAGATGAAACTCGAAGCCACTGTTTGCATTTACTGCGAAAGAACCCAGGGCAACGTTTCCGCTTACATGACCTCCAGTCCTGTGACCATGGAACATAGCCTGAGGGGCCAGTATACTTCCCCATATATCGGCTGGCACTTCCATATGAATATTCGTTGCATCCTCAAACACATACAGCGTTCTGGTTGCAAGATTTTCAGCACCCCAGAGTCCGTATTGGAGATGGGCGTTGGGGCCGGTTCGAAATACTACAATGTTAACACTTCCAGCGGGAGTTTCAAACCGAAGTTCCTTGTCCAGAATACCATTGGGTCTTGCATCGATTACGAATAGATTTTGGACCGGATCATTTCCCCGAAGTATTTTCTCATGAAAATGGTCTACTACCGTTCCATTTGGCGTCATACTGCTAATGCAATCATGATAGAAAAACAGGCTTTCTCTTGCATCGGCAAAGAAACGGGCTATATCTGCCCCAATCCTCCCTGCGGGAATAAAACGTGGTGCATCATAACTAGAAATAGCATAATGAGTTCCTCTATCGCTGGGCCTCCAATATTGACTTCCACCAGCAACCTGATACAATTGGCTTAATTCCTGTATCTGATCCGGAGAACCGTCTTTTCCTATCATATAGGTACTCCCACTAGCAGCACGGAAGTTTCCTCCACCAACCACATGGCCTATCACCACTAGTGGCCCTTGCATAGCTATGTTTCCTCCCACCATAAAGCGAACAAAATCTGGGCTATAACCTGTACCTGTAAGTCTAAGATCATTACCATAAGCGACACTTAGACCTCTTGGGCTTACAAAATTACCTCCTACTGCCATTGCACCTGATGTATCTACAATA
The DNA here is from genome assembly GCA_964391115.1 of uncultured Herbinix sp. Taxonomy (GTDB): domain Bacteria; phylum Bacillota; class Clostridia; order Lachnospirales; family Lachnospiraceae; genus Mobilitalea. The sequence continues at coordinate 21,326 of CAYMLE010000022.1, forward strand.
TTATTCGCATCTCCTAATACGATGGCATTGAAATAGGATGCAATCCCGAACGGTTGGCCTATTACATCATACCAATTAATATCCTCATAAGGTAATCCTGCATACGAAACAGCATTAAGACTCATGTTAACCTCCTTTATAACGTGATGTTCTTAAGCATCCAATTATTCTCAATTCAGTTTATTCACAAAAAAAATAATCGTGCAGGATTTGGCAGATATTCGAAAACACTGTTCTCCAAATTATGCCTATTTACAGCATCTTATATAAAGTGATAAAATGTTTTTATATATGACCTTTTTCTGACAGGAATATAATCCAGGTTATTTGACAAAAACCGAGAAATGGAGGTGTTATCCGTGAGAGAATTAGACTCAGCGGTTATGGATGCGAAATATGATCAGGACCAATTGGAAAATCTCATTCGTAAGTATGAATTTTTCATATTAAAAAGCGCCTCTAAGGTAACCGGCAGATATATTACCAAAAGTGATGATGAGTGGTCCATCGCTTTATTAGCATTTACTCAGTCAATACAAAGCTACGAGCTTACGAAGGGAAGTTTTCTTACCTTTTCAACGCTGGTTATAAAACGGCGTCTGATCGATTATATCAGAAGTCAGGGGAAATACATACCTGAGGTTTCTGTCGATCCGGTCCTTTTCGATACGGAGCCGGAGGAAGATGAGATGACAAATACAGCCGTCCGATTAGCTGTTGCTGATCAAGTTTCCAAACAGGAACAGGGCGATATTAAGCTGGAGATTATAACAGTAAACAGTGTTTTTTCAGAATATGGTTTTTCCTTTTATGATTTAACCTCCTGTTCTCCTCAAGCCAAAAAAACGAAAGCAGCCTGTGCCAAAATTATTAATTACATGCTAAATCAACCGCTACTCACTACAGAGCTAAAAAGCAGTAAACTACTTCCTATAAAAATAATTGAAAAAAATGCAAAGATACCCCGAAAAATAATAGAGCGGCACCGAAAATATATAATAGCAGCGATAGAAATACTTTCCGGAGAGTATCCATATCTCGCAGAATATTTGCGATACATTAGAGAGGAGGATGGACAATGAAAGCAGTTGTAGTAGAAATCAAAGATAAATATGTTTCCGTCCTTTCCAATGATGGTTGCGTTGTGAAATTAAAAAACGACAATTATGAGATAGGACAGGTAATCCAAATGACAAAACAGAATATATCGTTGAAAAAGAGCTTAACTATGGTCGCAGCATCAGCAGCTGCCGTAATCGTATTAGGAGTAGGTACTTGGGCATATGCAAGCCCATATTCATACGTTAGCCTGGATGTTAACCCATCCATTGAGTTTACGGTAAACCGTTTTGACCGTGTACTTAAGGTTAAGGCTGTTAATGATGATGGAGAAGAACTCCTTCAAGTTATTACTTTGGATAATTTAAAGAATAAAACAATACAGAATGCTTTAACAGAAACCGTAAAACAGATTACTGAAATCGGTTATTTTGATGGACCGGAGGAAGGCGGAATTGTTATAGCAACTTCTGCCACAAATGAAAAAAAAGCAGAAGAATTGGCTCAACAATTACAGGAAACCGTTGAGGAAGAAGTTACCTTGGAAGAAGAAGAGGTAGAAGTAGAAGTCTTTAGCGTAGGTTTGGAACGAGTAGAAAAGGCTCGTGAACTAGGTGTTACTCCTGGTAAGCTTAACCTTGTTGAAAAGCTTCAGGCAAGTGCTGAAGATCCAGAAACCGTCGTTATAGAGGAATGGCTCCAGAAACCTGTAAAAGATATTATGAAAGCAACGAAGGAAAACCGAAAAGCCAACCCTATCGATGAAGCCGATATAGAGAATGCTACAGCTAACGAGGATTCGAATGATAAAGATCAGGATAAGCTGACCAAGGCTGAGGAAAAGGCTGCTAAAAAGGTTGCTAAGGCTGAGGAAAAGGCTGCCAGGGACGAAGAAAGAGCCACTGAGAAGGCTGCGAAAGCTGCTGAAAAAGCCGCCAAGAAAGCTGAGAAGGCTGCCGAAAAAGCTGCTAAACAAGCTCTGATGGCCGCTGATTATAACGGACAGGAAGCCCAAGCCAATGTTACTATGGCCGAGGAAGCTGCACAGGAAGCTCTAAGCGCCTCAAAAAAGGCGTCAGAAGAAGCTGACAAAGCCGCACGGTCCACAGATAAGGCCAATGCCGGTAAAGCCAAAGATGCAGCTGAAAAAGCTGCAAAGGAAGCAGATAAAGCTGCCCGGAAAGCTGAAGCAGAAGCAGATAAAGCCAGGATGAAAACAAAAAAAGCTGAAGAAAAAGCAAAGGATAAAACTGATAATAACAAGCCGGAAGAAGCAAAATCAAAGCCCAATAAGCCATCCAATCCAAAAGATAATAAGGGCAATTCTAAATCGAACGGGGCAAAAAAATAGACCCAATCGAGAAAACAACTAATTATGTTATCAATGTAAAAATTGATATAAACATCCATTATAATTGGATAATCCCCCACACAAACTAAGAGCCATAGGTTATGCTGTACGTAGCATCCTATGGCTCTTAGTTTATCATTCTATATCATTCAACTTATTTCATATTACAACGAAAGAAAGCAATTCTATCTGTTAAACATTATCAATTCACTGCTTGCTTTGTTAGTTATTGTGATACATCTTCTTTACCAATATATAATTTCACTTTATCAATTCTTTTATTTTTAACACAATCCAATCGAAATACCAAATGGCCAATTTCTATGGTCCGATCGTCCTTTTCCATAGGTATAGTACCCATTTTATCAATCAAAAAGCCAGAAATGGTATCATAGTTTTCTGAATACAAATCTAGATCAAGGCGATTATTGATTTCATCTATAGTGACCAGACCGTCAATCAGATATGTGCTTTCATCTATTTTCTTTATCTTCACAGAAGCCGGGTCATACTCATCTTCAATATCTCCCATGATTTCCTCTACTAAGTCTTCCATGGTTACAATACCAGAGAATCCACCGTATTCATCAATTAGCAGTGCAATCTGTTTTTTAGACTGCTGCAGTTCACGGAACAAATCTCTTGCCACCTTACTTTCCGGTACCAGAAATGGTTTACGAAGAATGCTTCTAAGATTTACATTATCAAAGCCATGGTGGATTGCTTCCTTAAGAAAATCCTTGAGAAACAGGATTCCGATCAGGTTATCGATATCATCCTCATAGAAGGGAATTCGGGAGTATTTTGCCTCCAGAAGCTCTTCCATATATTCCTCCTTGGGTCTTGTAATATCGATAGCAAATACATTAATCCTAGGTGTCATTATCTCTTTCGCGGATTTATCATCAAACTCCATAATCGAATTAATCATTTCTTTTTCTTTTTTATTCAGAACACCATGAACTTGTCCTTCCTTTACCAGGGATTTGATCTCTTCTCTGGACAACATCTCTTCTGTGTTCCCTTCATTCATCCCAAAGGGTTTTGTCACAAGATTGGTAGAAAAGGTTAGTAGTTTGATAAAGGGCGAGGCAATACGAGACATCGCTTTGACTGGCTTTACACAAAACATACTGATCATCTCTGGCTTCTGTAATGCAATTTTCTTCGGTACCAATTCGCCAAATACCAGTGTGAAATAGGATAGAATTAATGTAACCAAGATTAAGGCAATCTGATTCCCATATTCGATATTTCTATTATTTAACCAATCTCCTACCGGCTTCGAAAGACCGGTTGCTGCTGCCGCACTGGAGAAAAAACCAGCAAGGGTAATAGCCACCTGTATCGTGGATAAAAACTTTGTAGGCTCGTCCAGGAAATTAAGAACCAATTTTGCACTCTTCTTTCCTTGATCTGCAAATTTTCGTATTTTGTTTTTGTTTACGGACACCATTGCCATCTCAGCGCATGCAAAAAATGAATTCACTAAAGTCAATAGGATTAGTATGACGATCTGAACCATTATTTGCTCAGCGTCAGGGTCTGCGTCTTCCATTTCTAAAAATACCTCCAATATAATTTAAATTTATTTTTATATTATGAACCATTTGATGTTCACAATGTTCTTATTATACCATATATATTTTTATATCACATTAAAATAACATAAAATTTTTAATCACAATATTCAAAGTCGTGTCCAATTTAGTTGTAAAAAATGTTACTTTGTAATATACTAAGCTTATAACATTCAAAGGAGGCGGTAAAATGTATAATTTATTAATTGGCGGAGCAGCCGGTCAGGGTATTGATACCACAGCTGCAATGTTAGAATTGCTGCTTAAAAAGTCAGGCTATTATGTCTACACGATCCGAGATTTTATGTCTAGAGTTCGAGGAGGTCATAACTTTACTCTAATTCGATTTCATAATGATAGGATCACCTCTCACAGTGATAAGCTGGATGGGATCATAGCCTTAAACGAAGAAACAATTGCCTTACATAAAGAGAACCTTAAGCCAAATGGCTTTATTCTCTGCGATAGTAGTATTTCCAATGAAAACTCCCAGACTATTTCACTTGACTTAGCTGGTATGGCAAAAAAAATAGGAAATCCAAGAGTAGCTGGAAGTATAGCTATTGGTGCCGCCTTAAAATTATTTGATAATACTCTTAATTATGCCGAGGAAGTAATGGAAGTATCCGTTAAAAAAGATTATCTTGAAGCGAATTTACAGGCAATCCGTATAGGTTATGAAAGTGTGGAGGCTCGATTTAAGCATTTGGAGGGAAACAATCAGAACTCTTTGTTAATCTCCGGTAATGAAGCCTTGTCTCTAGGAGCTATCGCGGGCGGATTAAAGTTCTACAGTGCTTACCCGATGTCTCCTTCAACCTCTATTATGGAATATCTGGCTTCAGTAGGCTTAGAAGCAGATGTTGTAGTAGAGCAAGCCGAAGATGAGATTGCTGCAATCAATATGGCCATCGGCGCTTCCTATGCCGGGGCAAAGGCAATGACCGGAACCTCTGGAGGAGGTTTTTGCCTGAAGGTAGAAGCCTTAGGTTTATCAGGCATTGCAGAGATTCCTGTCGTAGTTGTTGGTGTTCAACGACCTGGTCCAGCTACTGGTTTACCAACCAGAACAGAACAAAGCGATCTAAAATTCGTTATATCTGCTTCACAAGGTGAATTCCCCAGAATGGTAATTGCGATACGAAATCATACCGATGCTTTCTACCAGACTGCAAGAGCTCTCTATTTAGCGGAAAAATATCAGCTTCCGGTTATCATCCTTAGCGATCAGTATCTGGGAGACTCTACATCAACTGTAGAACCTTATGATATCAGTGCCATTCCAACATTTAAACCGGCAGAGGATATCGATCCAGAGGGCGAATATTTAAGATATAAGATTACAGAGAATGGACTATCCCCTAGATTAATACCTGGCAAAGTAAAACAATTTGTAACTGCGGATAGTGATGAGCATGATGAGCTAGGCTTCATTACCGAATCGGCCGAAGTACGAGTTGCCATGATGGATAAGAGAATGCGTAAGCTTGATTTACTAGTAGAAGAATTGGAAGAGCCCTTATTCATTGGCCAAGAGAACTGCGAAACCTTACTAATAGGCTGGGGTTCTACCTGTGGTCCTATTGAGGAGGCCGTCAATACCTTGAATGCCCACGGCATTGGCAATGTAGGTGCCCTTATATTTGGAGATGTTTATCCTCTTCCCGTAAAGAAATTAGAAAAATATGCAAAGGAAGCAAAACAGATTATAAATGTCGAGCAAAATGCTACTGGCCAATTAGCCGGCCTAATTCGAGAGGTAACTGGCATTCGTTGTGACCAAAGCATATTAAAGTATGATGGACGCCAAATCTCCGGCGAAGAGATTGTAAGCAGATTGCAGGAAGGAGGATTACAATGAGCAACCAAACCTTTTCAACACGAGAAACTGCCTGGTGCCCTGGATGTGGTAACTTTAACATTCTAAATTGCCTTAAAACAGCTTTAGAGGAGCTAGGAAAGGATCCCTATGAGGTACTTATGGCCGCCGGCATTGGCCAGGCAGCTAAAACCCCTCAATACATCAGTGCTAACAGCTTTTGTGGTCTTCATGGCAGAAGTCTTCCCGCTGCCTCTGCTGCCAAGATCGCGAATAAGAATCTCACTGTAATCGTAGATTCTGGGGACGGCGATTCCTATGGCGAGGGTGGCAATCATTTTATTCATGCGATTCGCAGAAATGTGGATATCACCCACTTTGTACATGATAACCAGATTTATGGTCTAACAAAGGGCCAAGCTTCTCCAACCTCCGCTGAGGGTCAGATCACCCCCGTACAGACTTATGGTAATATCAATACACCCCTTAACCCTATGTTAATGGCTATCGCTGCCGGAGCAGGCTTTGTTGCCCGAGCATTTTCCGGAGACACAGAGCAATTAATCTCTATTATGAAGCAGGCGATTAATTATCCTGGCTATGCCTTGGTAGATATACTGCAACCCTGTGTCAGCTTTAATAAGGTAAATACCTTTGCCTGGTATAAGAACAGAGTCTATCACCTAGAAGAGGATTATGATGCCTCTGACAAGGCACAAGCGCTACAGAAGGCCCTTGAGTTTGGTGATCGTATACCAACCGGAATTCTCTATCAGGAGGATCGTATGGATTATCATAGTAAGAACTTATTACTATCCGGAAATACTTCCTTAAATGAACGAGAGTTAAAAGCAGATGTACTTCCTAAATTGATGGCAAAATTTGTTTAGTATTTTTCTATTATTATCTAATTAAGTTTAATGTAATAGTAGCCTCTGGTGATTTAAGGCCAGAGGCTATTTTTTTACTACTACGTTAATCGTAGTTTTTACCAATAAAAAAGCACTGAATAATCAGTGCTTTTTTATTAG
>CAYMLE010000023.1:0-26404 GCA_964391115.1 uncultured Herbinix sp.
AATCCAGTATTAATAGTCTCACCAAATACATCTTTAAAGCTTTCTTCCGCTTGCTTCAGTATTTGTTCTCTATGTACTAAGAATAAAAGTTTTTTCGGATTATAATTTCTTGCATCAAAAGCAGATAAATACGTTTTACCTGTTCCTGTCGCACTAATTAGTATAGCTTTATGATTTTCTTTCGCTCGTAATTCAGCTAAATTTTTTACAGCTTCTTTTTGCATCTTATTTGGTTTCAAAGTATGTTGTTTTAATCGAATAATCTTCTTTTCGTTAGCTAATATCCGCTGCTGTTTATACAATTGCGAATACTCATCTATCCAATTCGATGTTAGCTTTTCAGCATTATCCCACATTTCATAAAATTCACAAACCGTTTGCTTTATCAACTCTCCTGATTCTAAAGAGGTAACTTTTAAATTCCACTCCTTATTCTTTTTTAGTGCTGTCTGTGTTAAGTTTGAACTGCCAACAATAAAAGTATATTGATCTTCTTTACGAAACAAATACCCTTTTGTATGGAACTGTTCCTTCGTATATACACGAATGTCGAGATTCGAGTACTCAAGCAGTTTTTTTAAAGCTTTTGGTTCATTAAAATATAAATAATCCGTAGTTAGTATACGTCCTCGGATACCTTTTTCGCATAACTCTTTTAATACTTCAAGCAATACGGTAATACCACCCATAGTTATAAAAGCTACTGACCATATGAATGAATCACACTCATTGAGTTCTTTTACCAAATTACTCAAAACATTATTGCCCTTTAAATTATCATTATAAATAAGTTTTGGTCGCAGTTCTTCCTCGGAGTCTAGACGGTAATCAACAAAACTTGTCATAGCCGATGATATAATATTTTCAGCAAAATTATTCATAAAGCATCCTCATTATTTTCCTGTTTCGAATTATTTATAAGAATAAACGACATTTATAACCATATAACTATTCTAGCTTAATGATATTATATTGTCAATTTGAACCAGTACATTGATTTAATAAATCAACTCATAACCTCATAACCTCATAATCTCATAACCTATTTTCTTTATTAAGCGGTCTACTACCTTTCAACTATCATGATATTTCTGCACATTATCACCCAACCATTTCCACATCAAAAGGAGCATACCCTCATATATAGCCACGCTCCCCAAAGTTTCTACTATCCACCCCAAGGAGAGCACATCTACACACAAGCAATGCTCCTATATCATATTCTCTAGTTCTTATTCTCTGATCTTTATCCTCTAACTTTACTTATTCTCTTATTCCCTTGTTCTCTTATTCTATAACCTCGACGACTATGCCGTCCTTTCGTCAATCTGTAACTGAAACTCCTTATATATCTTCTCTATACGATGCCTATTTTCCAAGAATACCTCCGTAATCATCGGATCGAAATGCTTTCCTTTTCCCTCCGCGATAAGACTAAGTGCTAAATCAAAGGAAAATGCCTTCTTATAAGGTCGCTTACTGGTTAGCGCGTCGAATACATCTGCTATTGCCACAATTCGAGCGCTTAAAGGTATCTCTAGGCCTTTTTTACCATAGGGATAACCGGAGCCATCCCACTTTTCATGATGACCTTCGGCAATTTCAATTCCCATACTAAACAGGCTTTTATCCCTCTTTATGAAATTTTCCTCTGCTGCCATAAGTACCTTTGCACCATAGAGCGCATGATGCTTCATTTCCTCATACTCTTCTGGCGACAACTTTCCTGGCTTTAGGAGAATGCCGTCTCGAACCCCTACCTTTCCTATGTCATGGAGGGGACTGAAGCGTTCTATATGATTAATATAATCCAGTGAAATCTCATCGGGATAAGTGTTATTCTCATATAAGAGCTCTGCAATCTCTCTGGAATAGATCTTCATCCGATCCAGATGATCACCGGTATCCTCATCCCTTGCTTCGGCCAGCTTCGCCAGTGCTAGAATACTACTGATGATAATATCATCAATAAAGATGTTTTGGTTAAAGCTCACGGCAATACTATTAACCAGGGTTTTCAGAAAATTCTGATGATCCTCGGTATATACGTTTTTCTGGTTGCTGGAGAAGAAAATTAACCCAACCGGATCTCCGGCCACTTTTAGGGGTAGGGTTATGGAGGAACGAATACCTGCTTCCATGATAATCTGGTTATATTTTTTAATAGGTTTTCCGTATGTATATTCATCCATATCATTAATGATACGTGGTTCCCCTGTATTTAATACATGCTCCAAGCTGGTGTCACGAACGTACCAGCTCTTACCAACGAATTTCTCCCGCATTCCTTCTATGGTTCCATCTGACACTCCGTAAGAAGCTGTCAGCATTCTCTTATCATCACTAAATAGGGCTATACCGATATAATTGTAAGGTATAAACGGCGAGAAGGTTTGATTAATAAAGTCCAGGGTTTCTGTAAAGCTGGAACTGTTGTTCATATTTTCAATTAGTGAGATGAGTTTCTTGATCTTTAGAAACATGGTGCCAATCTCACCAACTACTGGGTCCATCTTATTCCTTGTTGGGAGCTTAAAGTTCTCTGGATAATGCTCCAGCCCAATCCTTGAGAGTCCCATGTACATTTGCTGAAAAGGGAGAAGGATATACTTCATCAGGTGAATAAGGGCTGCCACTATAAATATACTTAGTAGCGCAATCATCGTATATCCTAATGCATTAAACCTTCTGGTGGTTCTTACCGCTTCGTCTATGATTATCTGCAGTATTTGATCACTTAGGCTAAGAAGCTCAAGGTTTTTATCGCTAATAAACGCAATCGCTTGGATGGTATCTTCCGTTATAGCATCTGAACTTGCTAGAGTATCAATTGCATCCGCCACATCAGACCATATGTCATCTAACTGTACCAGATACTCCGAAGCTTGCCTCGAAGCCTCCCTGATATCAATCTGATAGGATTCAATTTCTACATAGCCCTTCTCCATGGAGGTTAAGATTTGAACAAATTCCTCCCTTCCCATGGATAGGCTATCTTTCGTTTCACTGATTTTTTCCCTTATCTCTTCCTCGGTTATATAAATTTGCTTCGCTTCCTGGTTCTGTAATAAGAGATATAAGCGGTGAGCGTCCTTACTAATCATCTGGGTATACATTCTTTGTTTACCAAATATATTAATTAGAAGCTTGTCCTTATATTCCTTTCGGCCAGACTGTAACTGTATCAAAAGAAAGAATCCTAATACTAAAACGATTGCGGAAATGATTAGAAAACCTATCTTTTTTATTAAACTCATTGAGTAAGCATTTTTTTTATTCAATTAATATCCTCCGACATATATCTTACTTTTTCGCATACTAGTGTATATAGAGTTTAGAAGGATATTCGATCTGTGTCAATTGATATATAATAAGATTTTTAATGAGAATTTTGCACATTTTACTAATTTATATGGTCTGATTTAGCTTAAGGTAATCCTCCAGACTTATTTCTCTACATAGTTTCCCAATTAACTCGTATGGAATATCCTCCATATCTTTCAACCGTATACAGCTCTTTCCCATATCCAACTTTCTCTTCGCATACTTAGCGTATTCTTCCTGGAACCAGGCTAGGAGTTCAGGATTCCCATACAAGCCCATATGATAGATGGCGATATAATTCTTCTGCGAACCCAGATATAGTAGCGGTAATGGCTCCTTTGGATTGGCACGATAACCCGCCGGGTAGATGCTGTGAGGTACCACAAAGGCAATCATATCATAGGACATGGTCTCCTCAAAGCCTTCCGGTAGATTTTTTTTGATGACCTCTCTAAGCGTTTGCATCGGAACCTTACGTTCCTCCGGCAACTGAGCGACGTATTCTTCTGAATTGCTCGCTATGATCTTCATCCACATTCCTCCTTGATAATTAAGGACTTATCCACAAATAATTGATTTAGTGTATGATAAATCCTAACTACTTGTCAATGGCAATTGTTATACAATCAAAACTCCAGATTATGAAGAGCCGAGCTATTAGGCTATATAAAAACACATACTACTTTAGCAACCAATGGTCATTTAAGTGACCTACGATCCTTCAAGCTTACTTCTTATGAGCTCTGTCATCTATATAAGGCAGCGGTAACGCCGGTTACTCAACGTTCCACTGCCTTTATCATATTCTTTATAAAAGAAAGACACTTATCTTCCTGTGCGCTATCTTACTTCTCCCATTTATCACTAAGGGCATTGATCTGGTCCGCAAACCTCGCAAGATCCTTATTTGTTCCACCCTTGTTTTTCTGGATTACTGCAACAAGTCGTTTTCCAGCATTTATAAGACGGTCAAATACAGAATCTGCCTTGTTTGCCGAATATGCCTTCTTCTCAACTGGAATCGCTTTTCCTTCAATGATACATTCATTCGTTTTCAGATCATAGACGGTGCCGCTAAATGGAGCCACTGCATCATGGCCTAGCTCATCCCTAATATATGTGGTAAAAAGCTCACTTACTTGATCATCACCATGGACAACAAATACTCGTTGAGGCTTATTTTCATAGGATTGTAACCATTTTAACAGTCCATCTCGATCTGCATGACCGCTGACACCGCCGAGTCTTTCAATCTTGGCTTTAACCGTAATCGTTTCACCGAACAGCTTTACCTCTTCCGCTCCATCCTGAAGTATTCTTCCCAGTGTTCCCACGGATTGATGACCAACAAAGAGTACCGTGCTATCTTTTCTCCATAGGTTATGCTTCAGGTGATGCCGAATTCGGCCTGCATCACACATGCCAGAGGCAGATATAATGACCTTTGGTTCATCATCAAAATTAATGGCCTTTGATTCATCCGCAGTAATCGAGGTTCTAAGTCCTGGGAATTTGATTGGATTGATTCCTCTCCGGATCAGCTCCATGGCTTCCTTATCAAAGTAGCCAGACATATTCTTTTCAAATATCTGAGTCGCTTCAATGGCTAAGGGGCTATCCACGTATACCTTAAAGTTCTTATGCCCTTTCACCAATCCATCTTCCTTAATTTTACGAATAAAATATAGTAACATCTGAGTTCGTCCGATGGCAAAGGAGGGTATCACGAGATTCCCACCACGGTCGAAGGTTTCCTGAATTATTGTACTGAGTTCACTGACATAATCGGGTCCTGCATCATGATTCCGATCACCATAAGTTGATTCCATAACCACATAATCCGCCTCTTTGATATACTGCGGATCATTAATGAGGGGTTGGTTCAGGTTACCGATATCTCCAGAGAATACGATTTTCTTCTGGATTCCTTCCTCCGTTATCCATACCTCAATACTGGCTGAGCCTAGTAAATGTCCCACATCCGTAAAGCGTACCTCAATTCCATCATAGAGCATAAACTTCTCATTATAACTATGTGGAACAAATCTTCGGATGGTTGCTAGGGCATCTTCCATGTCATAGATTGGTACAAAGGCTTTTTCTCCAGAACGTCTTCCCTTCCGATTTCTCCACTCGGCCTCAGACATCTGGATATGAGCACTATCACGGAGCATGATATTGCATAGCTCTGTGGTAGCTCCGGTAGCATGGATATGCCCCCGAAATCCCTGGTTATATAACATCGGTAGCTTTCCGGAATGATCCATATGGGCATGGGTCAGTAAAACAACATCCACTTCAGTCGCTGGAATCGGAATTTCCTGATTCTCGAAGGCATCCCTTCCCTGTTCCATACCACAATCAATCAAGATATGCTTTCCACAAGCCTCCAGATAGAAACAGCTCCCAGTCACTTCATGGGTAGCACCCAAAAATGTCAAACGCATCCCTTTTACCTCCTTAGTTTTGTTTATAGAATGCAATCATAGACTGCTTTTAATTTAGTATATTAATTCTTACCTTACCTTGTTCTTCTCATTTGCCGAATCAGATCCTTGGTCTCGGGATCCACCCTCAGAGATTCCGTAATTTTCTGTAACGCTTTATGATACGTGAATTCCTCCAGTTGATTCTCCTTAAGGTAATGTAAGGTTAGTTCCGGCAATTTGATAAAATAGATACTGATAGCCCAAGCCACCGCCATCTTCACATAATATCCCTGATGTTTTATTTGATCAAAGTATGTAAAGGCCATTGATGCATACTCTGGATCGACATAATAGTTAAGCAGCATCACTACCGCAAATCGAATCTCATATTCCTTGTCCGATTCTAGATAGGGCTTCAGAAAATCCCACACCTGTGCCTTGTGCTTCTTCGTGATCTTAAGTCCACTGCAGAAGCTATCACATACAGCCCAATTGTCAATGAGAGGGATAAATTCTTCCGTAAGTGTTAGTATCTCCTCCAGATCCGCTTTGATATAGCCGATTACCATTCCCTTAAGCATGGCCTCCTCAAAGGTATCTGCCCCAGCTTCGGCCAGGTATGATCGCCAGTCTCCCTTTGCAATCGTCTTTGCCATAATACGAAGTTTGGGAAGTCTGACTCCCAGGATATTTTTACAACCCGGAGTTAGGGTGGAGGAGAATTGACGATATTCCTCCTCTGCCAATGCCATTAATTGTTCCTTTACTGATTGTCCTATGTTTATCACAACCTTCTATTGGTAATTTCCATACCATTTTCATTTAACCTTATCTTAATTATATACTAACCTTTTTAGAAAATATATGCAAATATTTCATCCCTAAACATTACTTTTACACTAGGCTATCCTACTGTCATTTGATCCAACTTTTTTTGATCCAATATCTCAATGGTTCCACGATTTAGAGTAACTATACCCTCATTCTGAAAATACTTCAGCATCCGGGTAACTACCTCCCTGGCTGTACCCAGGTGATTTGCTATCTTTTCATGCGTTATGGAAATCACCTGTGAGTCATTGATATAGGTTTGTTCCTGCAAGAATAACGCCAACCTCTTGTCAAAACTCATAAATAGCGCCTGTTCCATAATCCACATAACCTCCGTAAACCGAGAGGCCATCAATTGATTTGTAAAGTCCTTAACTGCTATGGATTCTTCCGAAAGCTTCTTGAATATCGTAATTGGAATTAGGTAAGCATCCGTCTCCTTCTCTACTTCAATCAATATTTCAAAGGATATGTTTTTCATTAGGCAGGAGGCTGTAAAGATACAGACATCCCGCTCATATAAGCGGTAAAGGGTGATTTCCTTACCTGTTTCCGACACGATATAGGCTCTCACTTGGCCACTTACCAATAAGAACAAGCCGGAGCAATCCCCCGATCCTCCTCTCATCGACTCTCCAGCGGTAAAATGTTTTTTGACCATGGATTGCTGCAGTTGCTTTCGTTGTATCTCTGTAAGATCGTTCCAAAAGCTTAAGGTCTCTATAAAGTATTGTGTATCATTCATCAACCACTCACTCCGATCTATATTATGATTATAAAACTTATTTAGATTTTCGGCAAATATGCCTGATATTATTAGTCTATGTGTAAACTTCTGCAGGAAAGACCACGACAGTAAATATCTTTCCTTCCAGAAAGGTACTTACTGCCGTGGTCTTACAAATAAACCATATTAATTATATTAAAGCTCGGTCTTCCATAAACCATGGATATTGCAATATTCATACACTGCCAATAAGGAATCATCCTCTAGGGCAAATACAGCATTTGGTTCTTCCCCGGGATCTAGATATTTTATCTGAAAACCTTTTTTTGTCTGAAGGCAGATCCACATAATATAGTGTTTCTCCTCCATCGGATGAGGTACACTTCCTACCTCCACCTTAACGATATTTCCAACGATCGATACGCTTGGAACGTGCTTCTCCTGAGAGGCATCTACCGTATTTGCTGGGATTTCTCCCATCTCTTCCCCGCAGCAAACCGTAGTCACTCCAGAGTCATACAGCTTTGTTATAATATTTCCACAATGCTCACATCGGTAAAACTTTAGTTCTTTATTCACAGCACAATTTCTCCTTTCCTTGTAATAGAATCAGCTCCTTATAGAGCAAGATTTTTTCTGCTGTAAACCCTCTCCAACGCTGCTTATGCCTCCAGCATTCTTAGGATATCTTGTTTCGGTCGAACACCTATTGCAGTTGCTGACACCTTTCCTTCCTTTAGAACCATCAGGGTAGGGATACTCATTACGCGAAACTGTTGCGCCAACTCAATCTCTTCATCAATGTTGATCTTACCTACTTTCGCTGTTCCTACAACCTCATTAGCAATCTCATCTACCGTAGGGGATACCATGCGACAAGGTCCGCACCAGGTTGCCCAGAAATCTAATAATACAGGCTCCTTTGAATTTAATACCTCTTCTTCAAAATTTTTCTTTGTTATTTTTATCGTAGCCATTATTATTCCTCCTAATCATTTTTTTATTACTATTATACGGATACTTTATCATGTTGTGTGGGTTACTTCAGTGACCTAATCACAAATATTGGCTATTGAGAAGTTGAGGCAGTGTTGTAGGCTGTGAAGCGATAGAGAGTAAGGCACTTCTCACACACACTAGTGGAAGTACAGAACTGTGGATTCGTTCGCCATAATCGGATTAAAAATCCGCTTAGGACGTACGAATCCACAGCCTGTTCTTCCTATAGTGCATTAAGAGAAATGCCTTACTCTCTATCTTGATTTATTTTATTGGCACTGCCTTTGTTCTGTATTATTTCACGCGATATATCTAATTTATCAATGGACCTGTATTGCGCAAAAAATATTGATATTATAGATATGTTTTTTAATCCATAATATCAATATTTCTATCTTATCTCAGCATCCGATTACCGATTGTTTACCGTTCTTCTCTATAATAGTTCACGCCGCAGCTAGCCGGTTGAGCTCCTTTGCCGGACTTGCGCATGGAGGTCAGTATAAGGACTAGTGTTGTTATAAGGAAGGGAAGCATGACGTAGAAGGCATTCGGTATCACGATGATATCCTTGGGCATATAAAACTGGAGAACACTGAAGGCACCGAATATCAGGGAACCAAAGATGGCTTTTACCGGACTCCAGCTAGCGAAGATAACAAGAGCTACCGAGATCCATCCCTGACCGTTGACAACGCTACTATTATTCCATACTCCACCACCGTTGATTAGGGACAGATATGCTCCACCCAAACCACAGATGCCTCCTCCCAGGAGGACATGAATGTATTTCATGAGAGTAACATTGATACCAGCTGCATCTGCTGCCGCAGGATTTTCTCCTACTGCCCGCATGTTCAGTCCCACTCTGGTTCTCATGATATACAGGCCACAGAGAACTGCAACTACTACGGACACATAAACCAATGGATTATGTGAAAATATGAGCTTTCCTATCACCGGAATATCTCCCAGGATCGGAAGTGGCTTTTCTGCAATTGCTTTCATAAAGCCTTCTGAAAGCTTCGGTGATCCCCCTGCCTCCTTGATCATAATTTCCCCGAAGAATTTGGCGAAACCAGTGCCAAAGATGGTTAAGGTCAGACCAGCTACGTTTTGATTGGCCATCAAGGTTACTGTAACAAAGGTATAGATGAGGGCACCAAACACCCCAATCGCAAAGGCTGCCAGTAGCGCCAGAACTACACTATCGGTACGATAGCCCATAAAGAAGCCTAGAAAGGCTCCCATAAACATCAAGCCCTCCACACCCAGGTTAACACTACCGGAACGCTGGGTTACGATCTCGCCTGTCGTACCAAAAAGTAAGGGAGTACCCGCTTTTATCGCTGCAAATAGGAAATTTAAGATCATGACCTTCCTCCCTTTCGTAATACAAAACGATACCGTGTAAAGAATTCAAAGCCCAGAATGAAGAACAGGATAATTCCCTGAAGTATTCCGGATACCGCTGAGGATAGACCGAAGGTACTTTGCATAACGGAACACCCCTTCTCTAGCATACTGAATAAGATGGTAACGAATAAGATAGTAATTGGGTTTAATTTTGATAACCAAGCAACCGTGATCGCCGTAAAGCCTACACCACCAGCGACTCCCTCTCCTAAGGTATAAGCTGCACCAGTCACCTGGGTCATTCCTGCGATTCCACAGATGGCTCCACTTAGGAACATGGTTCGCAGAACAATCTTCTTAACATTCATCCCTGCATAACGTGCTGTATTGATACTCTCTCCGACAACCTTGATCTCATATCCTTGCTTCGAGAATTTCAGGTAGACGAACAACACTACCACCAGAATCAAACCAATCACCCAGCCGGCATGAACGCCTAAAACCTGATCCAGCCTAGCATTTTTAGAAAAGGTAGCGATCTTAGGGAAGCCAGAGGAGGCAGGATCCCTCCAGGGTCCTTCTACAAAATATTTAATCATATATAATGCTATGTAGTTAAGCATTAATGTAAACAAGGTTTCATTGGTACCATACTTTGTTTTAAAATACGCAGGTATTAGTCCCCAGAGCCCACCGCCCAGAACTCCTGCTATGAACATAAGAACGAGTAATAAGCCATGGGGCAAATGGTCAAAATACAGGGCAAAGTAGGTAGCAAAGATACCGCCCATGATAATCTGGCCTTCTGCTCCAATATTCCAGAATTTCATCTGAAATGCTGGCGTTATACCTAAGGATGCAATCAATAACGGAATTGCTATTTTGATCGTACCCTTCGCAGCCAACTCCGATCTCCAGGCTCCTTTAACGATTGTGCTATATATCTCCAACGGATTTTGTCCAATGATTCGGATAAATATGCCTCCTGCAACAATCGCTGTCACAACAGCTAATAAGGACAGAGCAATTATTCTACCCAGAGTAGCCTCCGGTCGCTTAACCACATGAATCAGAGGCTCCTGTCTTTTCCTTCCTGTGTTGTCTCTCATTTGACACCTCCGGTCTTCTCGCCAGCATCCGTCATCAATAGCCCCAGCTGTTCCTTAGTTGTACTATTTGCATCTACGATACCGGTTATCTTACCATGGCAGAGAACCATAACCCGATCACAAAGCTCCAGCATAACATCCAGATCCTCTCCGATAAATAGGACTCCGACCCCCTTTTGCTTCTGTTCGTTCAGGGCATCATAAATCGTATAGGAGGAATTGATATCCAATCCTCGAACTGCATAAGCAGTAATCAGTACATTGGGTTCGGATTCGATTTCTCTACCAAGCAGAACCTTCTGTACATTACCACCGGATAGTCTTCGTACGGGTGTATCTACATTCGGTGTTACGATATCCAATTGTGTTACCAGTCGCTTTGCCAGCTCTCGAGCTCCTTTCTTACTTACAAAGGGGCTCTTGCCTTCTTGATAAGATTTCAAAAGCATATTATCCACCATACCCATGGAGGCCGCCAGTCCCATACCGAGACGATCCTCTGGAATAAAGCTCATACTGATTCCCATCTTGATAATCTCATTCGGAGTTTTCCCAATGATATTCTCATTTTTATAGAGTACAGCGCCCTTTCTAACGGGAAGAAGTCCTGCGATGGCTTCACATAGCTCTTTCTGACCGCTACCGGCTACACCAGCAACTCCAAGAATTTCACCACGATTCAAATCGAAGCTAATGTCCTTAATCTTATCTACCCCATCATCATTACTTACTGTTAGATGATGAATTTCGAGAAGATTTTCCTCAAAATGTGTATCGGGCCGCTCGATGGACAACTCTACCGGCCTTCCTACCATCAGCTCTGTCAGCTCAGCTGCATCGGTATCAGCAGTCGTAACCGTGGCTACACTTTCCCCCTTACGGAGTATGGTTACTCGATCACTAATCTCAAGCACTTCATTTAACTTATGGGTTATAATGATGACTGCGCAGCCATTCTGCTTCATCTTGCGAAGTATCTCAAAAAGCCGTTTTGTCTCCTGAGGCGTAAGAACCGCCGTAGGTTCATCCAAAATCAAGATGTCAGCCTTACGATATAAAACCTTAATGATTTCCACGGTCTGTTTCTCACTTACGGACATCTGATATACCTTCTTCTCAGGATCAATGTCTAGTCCAAACCGGTTGCTAATTTCTCTGATTTTCTCAAACCTTGTTTTCTTAAGAAATAATCCCTTTTCTTTAGAACCAAGGATAATATTATCGGTAGCACTTAAGGCCTCTACCAGTTTAAAATGCTGATGTATCATCCCGACTCCGAGTCCGATCGCATCCTCCGGAGAATTGACGGTAGCCGACTGTCCGTTAATAAAAATAGAACCGCTGTCAGGTCGATATATACCAGAGAGCATGTTCATTAGTGTTGTTTTTCCTGATCCATTTTCCCCAAGCAGGGCGAGAATCTCGCCCTGCTTGACGGAAAGGTCAATATTATTATTTGCTACAACCGATCCAAAGGTTTTTGTTAGCTGCTTTAGTTCGATTGCCATTCGATCCTTTTTATTACTTTCCACAGTACACCTGCCTTACTTATTTCACTTCAACGTTTTTGTAATACCAAGTCATTGCTCCGGTAATATCGCCATCGGAGAGGAATTCACCTTCCTTGCAAACCTCATTGCCGGCATTATCAAATAACTGACCTTCAAACACCTTAAAGCCGTCTACAATTCTCTGTCTAGCGGTATCGATGGCTTCTTTGGTTCCTTCTGCTACATTCTTGGATAATGGTGAAAGTTCAACAAAGCTCTCATCCATTCCACCGAAGTAATTCTCATTCGTCCAGGTGCCTTCCATAACAGCTTTCGCAGCTTTGGTGTAATATACACCCCAATTCCATACAGGAGCGGTCAGATGGGACTCAGGAGCATCCACAGTCATATCAGAGTTGTAACCGATACCCCATTTGCCTCTAGCCTGTGCAGCCATCTGAGGTGCGGTGGTATCCGCATGCTGGGAGATTACGTCACATCCCATATCCAGAAGTGCCTCTGCAGCCTGTCCCTCTAAGGTAGGATCAAACCAAGTATTTGTTACCTTTACATATATCTTAGCATCTGGATTAACGGATTCAACGCCCATAGCAAAAGCATTGATTCCACCGGTAACCTCAGAGTTATCAACTCCCATAGCTGCTACGAAACCAATCATATTGCTTTCGGTTCTTAAACCAGCTGCAATTCCAGAAAGATAACGTGCCTGATAGATACGACCAAAATAATTGTTAAAGTTTGAATCATTGCTCTTATAACCGGAACCATGGGAGAATATCACTTCGGGATGCTCTACTGCTAGCTCCTCCATGGTATCCATGTAACCCCAGCTGGTACCAAAGATGATCTTTGCTCCTTCTTCAATACATTCTTCCATCGCGGTACGAATCGCTACTGCGTCAGTATCATCTACATTATTTTTTCTGATTATCTGATTATCAGCTAAACCAAGAGCCTCTTGCATATCGATGATGCCTAGATCATGTGCATATGAATATCCTGCACCATCGGCTGGATTTCCGATATGAATTACGGCTACCTTAAAATCCTCTTTCGCAATTGCTGTTTTACCTGCACCGGTTACTGTCTTTTCCACATCATTGCCTGATACATCCTTTGAATCTTCCTTCTTGCCACAGGCACCAAGTGCGAAAACTAATACTGCGAGCATAATAATTGACCAGAACCTCTTTGACTTAAACATGATTTCTCCTCCTGATATATATATAAATAGTTTTTCAATACAAGGCTCTGCTGTTTGATCAGCACTTCCTTCTATTGTTTTAACGAAATACCACTCCATTTTCCTCGGACATTGAGTCAACAATGGCCAGGGACTCCACACGAATACCTTGGTTACGGACCAGACTGCCTCCTTCTTGGAAGCCCTTCTCTATGACAATTCCTGCTCCAACTATGGTAGCTCCTGCATCCTGCACCAGCTTTGCCAATCCAAGTAATGCACTGCCATTTGCCAGAAAATCATCGATAATCAATACTTTATCCTCTGGTCTTAAGAATTCCTTAGATACGATGATGTCATAGATTCTACCATGGGTAAAGGATTCCACCCGGCTGGTATATACATCCCCAGCGATATTCTTGGTCTTTGATTTCTTAGCAAATAAAACAGGAACTCCGAAGCTCTGTGCTGTGATGCAGGCAATCCCAATTCCTGATGCCTCTATCGTCAGGATCTTAGTTATCTCCTCATCCACAAATCTCTTCCTGAATTCCTTACCAATTTCATGAAATAGCTCGATATCCATTTGATGGTTTAGGAAGCTGTCCACCTTCAGAACATTTCCTGTACGCACTTTACCGTCTTTTCTGATCCTATCTTTTAATAGTTGCATTTGATATCCCACTTTTCTAAATATTTGCTTGTCAAAACTATAACGTAATCTTACCCAATTCTTCGACATAAAACAATTTATTAATTTTAATAAGTGGGATTACTAAAATTAATATAAGGTTCTTTTCAAGCTCAAAAGTCATGGTGTCGTAGACGCCATGGCAAGGTTAATAGAGAGGCACATTATCTTTGATAATGTGGCTTTTGACCCTTTATCTATTACATGAACGGTTACCGGGGTTGTCACATTATGGACATTTCCATTTCGTTATGTAGATTTATAAAAGATGGCTCGGCCTTTTTTGTTATATTCTGGTGGAGTCACCATATATTACTACTATAGGAACTAGAGAGGTAAATCTATGCAAGCTCAATTGAACCAGGTAATGAATCCCACCAAGGAGGAACGGCATGAAATGATAATGACCTCTTTGATAAACCAAAGAAGGCCGGAGGATTACGACTATATTACGAATTTGCTCAGTCCTCCTCCGGACATCACGGATTATGCTTCCCCTGGGGAGCTAAAGGGGATAAAAATCGGTATCATTGGAGGTGGGCTGGCTGGTATGTCGGCTGCCTATGAGCTACGAAAGCTGGGCGCTGAAATTACTATATTCGATGCAAATGAAGCTCGTATCGGTGGGCGTGTCTACACCTACTATTTTGATCCGGGAGGACAATTTTACGGCGAACTCGGAGCATCTCGAATACCAGCCTCCCATGAAACTACCTGGCATTATATTAATCAACTTGGTCTAGATACCCTCTCTATGTCAGCTCCGGGAAGAAATAACTTTCTTTATGCGCACAATACACGACTGAGAACCTCAGACTCTATAGAACAATACCTGTATCCGCTGTACGAACTGACCGAGAAAGAAAGAGCTACCCCATGGAATGAATTAAGTAGCTATGCCACGTTCCAGCCTTTATTACAGCTTACACCGGAGATTCGTTCCGAGTTAATTCGTATCCAACCAAATTACTCCCCAGAGATACTTCCAATGATGAACCATAGTCTTAGAAGTTATTTGGAGAAGCTAGGCCTGAGTCAGGGTTTTATCAATCTGATGTCCGGGGTTCAACCTGGTAATGGTGCCTTACTACATATCAGTTATGATGAAATTGTTCGTGATGAATATACTCTTGATAATCTGAATACCTATCGTATTATAGGTGGCAATTCGAATCTACCTTACGCCTTTTATCAATCCTTCTTAGCTGACGATGTTCCTGGGTATCAAAATTATCAGCTTGCCGATTTGGGGATAGTTGACTATAAGTTTGGTCATTATGTAGCCGGGATTTATCAATCGGATTATCGTAATAAGGTAATTCTAAAATATAAAGATACCGTAGAAGAAAAAGAAAATGCAGATGTTTTTGACTATGTCATATGTGCCTTACCCTTCTCCTCTTTAAGAAATGTTGAGATTAAACCGTATTTTAGCAATATGAAAATGCAGGCTATTCTGGAATTAAACTATATAGATGCACAGAAAACTCTATTTTTATGTAACCGCCGCTTCTGGGAAAGAAATACAGACTATGGCAATATAACTGGAGGTATTTCCCTTACCGATCTGCCCATTCAATCCATACTCTATCCCAACGACCATGCCTTATGCCTCCCCGCTGGTACCTGTTCACCAGAGGAACCAGGGGTACTGACTGCCTCCTATAATTTCGAGCAAAATGCCACCCGTTTAGGCGGCCAGGAGGATCGCAAACGGTATCAAATCATCCGTCGTAATGCAGAGGAGGTTCACGGGCTACCGAGAGGATTTCTAAACTCCATCGTTGAGCGGTATAAGACCGTACATTGGAATTCTGAGCCGAACTTTATGGGGGCCTTAGTGCAGTATCTTCCCGAACAGAAGCCTTTTTTTGCCTATCAGAATCTACAGCCAGAATATCATAACCGAGTCTTCTTCGCAGGTGAGCATGTTTCCACTAAGCACGGTTGGATGCAGGGAGCCTTGCAGACAGGGAAGGCTTCGGCCAATCAGTTGGCGTATTCCTATCATAACAGAGTGAAATAGATTAACTAACTAAAAATCCCCTGAATTGGATGTGACTCTATCAGATTTTGGTCCGCAATTGTCACATCCACTCAGGGGATTCAATTTATACTTGATATTTTGTGCATCAATAAATTGATATCTATTGATTTACTAGCTTTATTTTAATAACCAAGACTACATATCATATTATATTATACATTCATAATCTCCATTTATTACTTGTCTGAATGAGCGATTAGAATTCCTTATACATCTCTTTCTTGGCTCCACATACTGGACATTTATCTGGGGCACCATCCAAAACAGTGTGACCGCAAACTGGGCAAACATATACATTTTTAAGCTCCATATCCTTGCCTTCCTTAGCGACTGCCTGGGCCTGTGCAAATAAATCTGCATGAATCTTCTCTGCCTCTAGAGCATAATGGAAGGTTCTCTTCGCACCGGATTCATTCTGGAACTCTGCCGCATTAAGATAAACCGGATACATCTGTTCAACTTCATGTAATTCACCATTAATACCACCCTGAAGGTTTTCTACCGTTGTTCCATAGCAGAATACTCCTCCTGCAGTTACTGTGTAATCCACAGGTTTATCTCCACCGATTTCTCGATAGTGGTTGCCGGCATGGACTAGCTCAGCATGGGCAATTGCTACAAAGAGTTTACCGATATTGGGGAATCCCTCTTTCTCTGCTACCTTTGCCCAGTGCATGTACCTCATGTGAGCCATGCTTTCTCCGCCATAGGCAGAATGTAAAAAGTCAGATGTCATTGCATTCTTAACAGCCATTCCATTGTACCTCCTAATTATTGATATAACATTGGTAATAACTACTATTTTATAGCACACTCTCCATAATTTCAATAATTTTTCAACTAATTAATAATATTTTCATAATTTAAAACCAATTATATTATATTCCAATATTAATTTTTAAATACTCCTTGAGGAGATGATCTTTTATATTATATAATAATCTTATGAAAAGGAGGTATTTATGAAGCAAGCAACCACACTAATTTTACTATTTACAATATTAATTTTCGCTTTGACTAGTTGCTCTAAATCAAAAGCGAATAATGATTCGAGTTCAGATACTGAAATCTACGAGAAAATCACTGCCAAAGAAGCTATGGAGATTATGAAGCAGCAAGATAAAGACGATTATGTTCTACTTGATGTCAGAACTGCCGAAGAGTATGAATTAGGGCATATCGCTGGAGCACTGTTAATACCTCATAACGATCTGGTTGATAGGGCTGAGATTGAATTAGCGGATAAATCTAAAACAATCTTACTTTATTGTAGAAGTGGAAATCGAAGTGCAACCGCTGCTAAACTCCTAAAAGACCTTGGATATACCGCCATATATGATTTTGGTGGCATTATAGATTGGCCTTATGATACCGTTATTAGTGACTAATGAATCCAGTATAAATTATATCGCTTCGATGAAACATGTTACTTATGGTCAGGGGCTTAAGAAACTAAAGTATGGAACATTCCGAATAACACCAAAAACGATAGCCATTACCAAGATAGCGATAAGAATATAGTTGTGATATCTCTTATAATGATATTCCTCACCCTTCACTAATCGATATATTTGATGCCTTATATAAACAAATACACCATAAGGCAGAAGAATTAAAACAAATCCATTGCTTCGTAATGCATCTATGATATCCAAACGGCTTAAGGCAACAAACATCCTTGTTATTCCACATCCTGGGCAATATAGATTGGTCACTAGACGAAAGACACAGGGTATACCTATATGTGCTAATCGGTACCATATAAGATATATGATACCGATTACTACAATTATTAGATTCTTCTTAATAGCCTTCTTGTTCTCCATAGAATTAAACCAAATTATTAATCTCATGCTGTATCACTGCATAGGCGATAACTCCACCAAAAATATAAAGCAGTAAAAACAAAATTCCTCCATTGCCGGCGGCTATTCCATGATTCCGTTTTGCAATATCAATCTTTTCTCCACATCGATATGCCCAATATAAGCCATAGATCCCACAGGTAAATAAAGTTAGTAAAAAGACCACTCCGCCACTGGTATCTCGTACTTCAGCTATGTTGTTTACGTCATTGGCAAGACAAATGTACCAATAAATTCCATACAAACCACAGGTTAAAACAAATAATATGATACATAATACAATATCTCTTCTTTGGACCATGTTTTTTCCCCTTCCTATCATACTAACTATCTATATTATATAATATTCCAAAGCAATTGCAATGAGTATTCCATTTTTTAGATACCCTGTATTCATAGGTTGTTAATAGCGACTTCCTGATCATGTTTAAGAAATAAATGTCATATGTTTTATTCCAAGCACTTGGTAATACATAAAATTCTTCTTCTCATTTCTGTCATGCATTTTCTTCCAATACTTCTCTCCAATTTATAGGAAATCCCATGGTACTTATATCTACTCCATCATATTTTTCTATTAATGACTCCAATGTTTGCAGAAATATAACCCAATGACTATCTTTTTTTACGAGCCATTTCATACAGAGCAATACACCAAATATCCTATTATTACCTATTCCAATGTTCGAATATTGCTTATATAAAATCGGAGTTTTGGCTAACTTAGTATTATATATTCTTCCGTAGTGAGCACATATATTTCTAACAAATGCAATACTTTCGATCCAGCTTTCAAAATATGTATACCCAACATTAAATTTACTTGCTACAGCCTTCTTATCTTCATTTTTCATGTTTTTAAAGAATTTCGATAATGTTCCAAAGCTAAATAATTCTACTAATGCATATAGAGGAATATCACCATCAATGTAATTACTTCTGAAATTTTTTATAAATGGTGCCTTTAGATTACGATCAATTTCGATATTAATATCATCCATGAAACTTCTATGATATTTTGGATCCACAAAATTAACAGCCTTCTTATAGCCAAGTACTCCGTATTTTGTTGAGAAATAATTAGATATACGACATCGAAGATTGATTTCTATTATTTCAATCTGGGGAAATATTAGTTGTCTAAAATTTGAATTAAACAAATATAATTGAACTATTTTTTCAAAAGATACTCCATTGTAATAATTTGAATTTTTATTTTTCAATCCCAAACTAAACGCTTTCACTAAACGAAAATATGATATATCATCAAGAATCTTCTTTGCATAAATTTCATTATCAATAATCAGGCCAATAGATTTCAGATTTTCAATCTGACCATCGATATCAAGTGCAATTTGTTGTTCTTTTCGTTCACCCATGGAATTTCTCCTTTGAATAAAATAAATTGTTGATAAACCAATTCAACATAAATTAAAAGACCCAACGTGGTCCGCATCGTTGAGAGGCGTGTTGGGTTCTGTTATAATTATTATATGCTTAATACAGAAATAATTCAACTCTTTTTTACAAATTGTTATTATTGTTATTATTATTTATATGCAATCTGATAATATTTTTTGCATTTAACTAAATATTTGTTCACTTTGATTATATTCCGAATAACAAATAGTATAATACATATTCATTCATATCTCATCAGTCTTGATTTCATCAATAAAACCTAATATAAATTGGCATAATAACTAAATAAGTTTTTAGTTAAACAAATATGCAATAATAAGGAGTGTCAGCATGATTACAACCGAACATGTAACGAATAAAGGTCATGGAACCACCAGAATTCCTAATAAATTAGGTGGAGAAAAATCCCCCTATCTCTTACAACATCAGTACAACCCCGTAAATTGGTATCCATGGGGACCTGAAGCTTTTGATAAGGCCAAAAGAGAAAATAAACCAATCTTTCTAAGCATCGGCTATAGCACCTGCCACTGGTGTCATGTTATGGCCTATGAATGCTTTGAGGATGAAGAAATTGCAGCTCAATTAAATGAACATTTTATCAGTATCAAGGTGGATAAGGAGGAACGACCGGATATTGACACCGTCTATATGACAGTTTGTCAAGCTACTACTGGTCATGGTGGTTGGCCTCTTACAATCCTGATGACGCCAGAGCAAAAGCCCTTCTATGCAGCCACTTACATCCCGAAAGAAACGAGATATGGCATGATCGGCCTGATGGATCTACTGAATCAGGTTCAGATTGATTGGATCATGAAGAAGGAAGAACTGTTAAGTACGGGAAATCAGATTACAGCTATCATGCAGAGAGAATTTGCAGGCAAATCGGATAAGGGAACGGTATCGAAGGATCTGGTAAGCCTTGCAGTTACTCAGCTGAAACAGAACTTTGATCATGATTACGGCGGTTTTGGTAATGAGCCGAAGTTCCCAACCCCTCATAACCTTATGTTTCTTCTTCATTATGCCTGCGTGGAAGCCGATGAACAGGCGCTGTTTATGGTCGAGCAAACCTTAAAATGTATGTACCGAGGCGGTATCTATGATCATATCGGATATGGCTTTTCCAGGTACTCTACTGATGCAAAATGGTTGGTTCCTCATTTCGAGAAAATGTTATATGATAATGCTTTACTAGCTTCCACCTATCTGGATGCCTTCCAATATACGAAAAACCCCCTATATCGAGATATTGCTGTGGATACCCTGGATTATATTCGCAGAGAGATGACGGATAAGGAGGGTGGCTTTTATTGTGCTCAGGATGCCGATAGTGAAGGTGTTGAGGGCAAATACTATGTCTTTACTCCAGAGGAAATCAACTCGGTTCTTCAAAATGATGATGCTGGTTTCTTCTGTAACTATTTTGATATTAAAAAGGAAGGTAATTTTGAGGGTGCCTCTATCCCAAACCGCCTTCATGCTACTGAGCTCGATCCCGAAAACGAAAAGGTGAAACGGCTGTGTCAATATATCTATAACTATCGACTAAATCGAGCAGAGCTTCATAAAGATGATAAGATTCTCACCTCCTGGAATGCCCTAATGATTTCTGCATATGCGAAAGCTGCAGTCGTTCTTCAGAGCCGTGAGTATGTAGATGTGGCGAAAGGAGCCGTCGATTTCATAAATCGAAATCTAATCGATAAAAATGGACAGCTTTTGGTCCGATACCGTGAGGGCGAAGCTGCTTATCATGGTCATCTGGATGATTACTCATTTTATTGTATGGCACTACTTTGTGTCTACGATGCTACCCTTGAAGTAGATTATCTGAAACAATCCTTAACCATGGCTGACCAGATGCTAGAGCAGTTCTGGGATGAAGAGCATGATGGCTTTTTCTTAAACTCTAAGGAAGCCGAACGTTTAATCTATCGCCCGAAAGAGGTTTATGACGGAGCCCTTCCCTCTGGGAATTCCGTGGCTGGTTATGCGCTTCAAAGATTAGCCCACATAACCGCCAACAAGAAATATCAGGACTACGCCGACAAGCAGTTAAGCTTCCTAGCTGGTCAGGTGAAGGATTACCCTTCTGGGTTCTGCTTCTCCCAATTGGCCTTCCTACAGGCTTTATATCCTTCGAAAGAAATTGTCTGTGTGGTTAGTGAGGAGGATCTGAATACCACCACTGCAAAGACACTCAAGCGAGAAGGCACTACCAAGGAGGACTATCGAGCTTTATCCAATTACCTGGCGGAACACTATGAACCAAACCGGGTAGTTCTAATTAAGACAGAAGAAAACCAAGAAGAGTTGCAAAGAATCGCAGATTATGTCGATGATTATCATATTATAAATGATAAAACGACATATTATGTCTGTCAAAATCATAGCTGCCAAGCACCTACCAATACTATATAGGTGTCACGACTTGTGTTGATTATAAGCAATCCTAATTATAAACGGCTTTAATGCACTGTTGGAGCTGGATTCTGAGAATCGAATTACGTTTTGATAAAGAATCTAAGAAGACATAGGAGTCAATAAGATAGTGATAAGCGAACCCATCGGTAAGCCTACTACGTCTTTGACCCCTATGTCTTTTATTATGCCCTTCGTTTTAAATGCCATATTTTAAGTCTATTTCTTATTTTCTATGCCTTAATCCTATATCTTAATCCTATATCTTTCTTTATGTATTGTTATCATGCATCAATATATTCCAGATTAATATGAACCTTAGGTACTAGTCTCCGAATTTACTATCCCCTCAGCGATCTTTAAAACCTCATGATTCTGATCCCCATCGGTCATTACCATAGCGCTATTACAACCATAAGCGATACGCATAATGTACTCTTTTATAACACTTCGTTTTTTCTCATTCAGCTGTAAGTATTCATATAAAATCCGTTTATCCAGCTCATCTAATTGATAGCACTTAGCTACCTCTTCTAATCCGTTAGGAAGCTTCTGACTGTAGAGCTCACCCTCACCATATCGCAGCCATCTCTCATTAATATTAAATTCTTTACATATCATTAGGAGCATCTGATCGGTCAGTTTCCTCTGCCCACTTTCTATCTTAGAAATACCAGCTCCCGTTACACCTAATCTATGTCCAAACGTCTCTTGGCTTAAATTCAGACTTTTTCTAACAAATCGCACTCTTGAATTCAAAATCTCACTTCCTTCCATTTCAATATTATCAAAATTGTATAAATTAGTCAAATATTAACGAAATAGATTGACAGGAAAAATTATACATGGTATATTGTTGTCATAGGCAACATTATTATATTCCTCTGCCAATATAGTGGGGTGTTTAAATGAAAGCAGTAAAAGGAAAGCCTATCCTTGTTAAAGAATTGCAATCTATTATCAAGGCATTAAAAAAGTTAAACTCTGCGCAGAAGACTTCAATCCTACAGACTATTGACATAAGTAAATCACTTCTTGATGAGGATGTAAAATAGCCTACGCAACTATTTCTCCTTGCTATGTGTTCGATCTTCATAAGGCATAAGACAATATTGTATTTACCCAAACACTGATATCGATGAAAATGCCTTTTCCGTCTTATGCTTTTTTGGAGGTTGAGCTTACCTTCAAAAAAATGAAATAACTAGTTTACAGAAAAACAGCTGTTGACATTTCCCAAGGATATTATCATATAGGAATATGGCAACAGCTTCTTATCTTATTTCGTTATAAGATCAACCTAATATTAATCAATTCTATAAATCTTATACTCTCATCGCAGAATATAATTCCTTTAATCTCATATCAAAGAAACTATACTATAATCTCTTTTCAAAAAATTATCATATCATCTCGTTTCATGAAACTATCCTATAATCTTATTTCAATAAAATAATTCCTTTGATCTCATTTCATTAATATAAATATTTTTTCAGTGTCTCTCTTACTGCGCCAGGACCGGCAATCAGCTCTAAGAACATTCCTTCTATCGTTTCACCAAGCCCTACCTCATAAAGATTAACAGCAAAGATCTTATCGTTGGATAAAATGGGCTTTAAGAGATCCTTTTTAAGATCTTTATCGCCAAGCTTTACCTCCTTAACATATCCCTGCAGCTCTTCCAATAATGGATCCGAGCTCGGTGTAAAGGGATTGCCCTGATCATCAATGCCCATCAGATATCTGCACCAGCCAGCTAAGGTTAAGGGTATTAAGGTCAGATCCGTAACCTTTAAGCGGTCACTTGCATGATAAGCTTTAATGGTTTCTCCGAAACGAATCGGTATCTTCTGAGAGGTATCTGTCGCGATTCTTTGAGGAGCATCCGGCATGAAGGGATTTGGAAGGCGAAGCTCAAGAACCGCTTTAATGAACTCCTGGGGATCCAACACTCCGGGATTCACCACTACCGGCATACCTTCCACATATCCAATCCGGTTTACTAATTCCTTCAGTTCCGGATCTCGCATTTCTTCCCAGATCGTTGTATAGGATAAGAGACAGCCAAAGATTGCGAGGGAAGTATGAAGGGGATTTAAGCAGGTACATACCTTCATCCTCTCTACCTTATCCACGGTTTCACGATCGGTAAATAAGAACCCAGCCTTCTCCAGAGGAGGTCTTCCATTTGGGAAAAGGTCCTCGATCACCAGATATTCCGTTTCTTCCGCATTTACAAAGGCTGCTGTATAGGTATTCTTACTGGTAATAATCAGATCCGTATCTTCAAAGCCATCCTCTTCTAGCATGTTCTTAACCTTATCATCCGGTCTAGGAGTAATCTTATCAATCATACTCCAAGGGAAGCTTACTTTATCTTTATCCTGGATGTAGTGTAGAAAGCCTATCTCGGCATACCCCTTAGCGATCCATTCCTTGGCAAATGCCTCAACGGCTGCATATACCTTATCACCGTTATGGGAGCAATTATCCATGCTGACCAGTGCAATAGGAGCCGCCCCGTTCTTATAACGCTCTAGCATTAAGGCGGTAACCTTAGCCATGGCATGTGCCGGATTTTCCGGTCCAGCGTTAAAGTCATTTCTTACAAAGCCCAGATATTCTCCCTTGGAATCCACCAGACTGTAGCCCTTCTCTGTAATAGTGAAGCTAGCCATCTGTAATGAGGATTTTTTGAATATATCCTTCAAGCGATTCCATTCTGTATTATTACCTGGATCAGCTATAATGGATTCCATAACACTGCCAATAACCTTCTTCTCAATCGTACCGTTGGATTTTAGTACAACCAAAAGACTTAGGTCATCAAAAGGCTTATACGCTTTTTCAATAATTTCATAGTCAAAGCCTTCCGTCACGATGACACCTTTGTCATAAGTGCCTTCCTTTAGCATCTTATCTAAACCAGCTGCCGGAAAGCCTCTGAAGATATTACCTGCACCAAAATGAATCCAGGTAGGCTCTTCCTTCGTATTTTTTCTTAGGGTTTCCCTATCATATTCCGGAAGCTCATATCCCTTTTGCTTCCAAGTCGAGTCATAATTAACTAATTTCACTGTACACCGTACCTTTCTCAGCATAATATCATAAACTATTATGCCCTAATCCGATTAAAATTTATAAGCATACTCATGTAAATCAAATAAATAAACCAGACTCATTATCTCATTCGTTTTTGCTATTTTTATCAATCGCTTCAAATAATCCATTCAGATAAGTAACACCAAGAGCACGATCATATAAACCATAACCAGGTCTTGCTTGTTCACCCCAGATCATTCTTACATGGTCGGGACGTATTACTCCATCAAAGCCAACCTCGTACAACGCTTTTACGATTTCATACATATCAAAATTACCATCGCTGGAAAGGTGAGAGCTTTCATGGAATACACCATCGTTCTCAAATCTCATATTTCTTAAATGTGCAAAATGAATTCTCTTACCAATCTTAGGATTACGGATAATCTCAGGAAGATTATTCTTAAGGCTGCTTCCCAGTGAACCGGAACATAGAGTAAATCCATTGTAAATGCTCTCATTGAGGGAGGCAATCTCCTCCAACGCTTTCTCGCTGGTCACAATTCTCGGAAGTCCAAATACACTCCAAGAGGGATCATCGGGATGGAGGGCCATTTTAATCTGATACTTCTCGCATACAGGCATAATAGCATCCAAGAAATATTTTAAATTCTGCATTAACTTCTCAGCAGTTACTCCCTTATATTTCTCAAATAAATCTATAATTTCGTCTTTACGATTCGGTTCCCAGCCTGGAAGGATAAAGCCATCGCTTTCCTTCTCCATGCGCTCGAACATCATCTCTGGCTTAATATCCTTAATTATATTCTCATTATAGGCTAAAACAAAGGAGCCATCCTCAAGCTGCTTAGCCAGTTCTGTTCTTGTCCAGTCAAAGATTGGCATGAAATTATAGCACACCATATGAACATCAGCTTCTCCTAGATTCTCTAAGGATTTCTTATAGTTTTCAATGTATCGGTCTCTAGAGGGCAGACCTATCTTTATATCCTCATGGATATTAACACTTTCAATACCAATCAGCTTAAGACCAGCGTCTTCCACTTCTTTCTTTAGGTTAAGTATATCATCCAACTCCCATGTCTCTCCAACCGGAACATCAAGTAGGGAGGAAACGACTCCTGTCACTCCAGGGATTTGTCTAATCTTGTCCAGTGATACGCTGTCATGCTTATTACCGAACCAACGTAATGTCATGTCCATAATAATGTTTCCTTTCTATCTTTCATTTTATTAATCAAAACAGATATTAGTCTTTATTTTAGTATACTAATATACTGATTTATTTTCAAGGGGAATTTATCAATATTAACTAATTATAGCATTATAACAGTCAATAAACTACTACATACTATCTCAATATGTTGAAACTCTATCATTAAAACTAAGTATAGGGGACGTGAATAGTATTCTCGTCCCC
>CAYMLE010000023.1:26414-27804 GCA_964391115.1 uncultured Herbinix sp.
TATTAGTCTTTATTTTAGTATACTAATATACTGATTTATTTTCAAGGGGAATTTTTCTTTTTATCTATACCATGATTAAACTAGGCTTATTTTCTAATATTCTTTGGCTTTATTAATTATTTATTCTTTTCAGAGAAAAAATTAGAACTGCTGCAACTTATTAAGCTTGCAGCAGTTTCAATTAACCTATTGTGCTGACTGTTTTATTTGACTTGATTGGATCTTACTCTAATAGTAACCTTCGCTATAGGTTTTGTTACTTCAGGAACATTGTTTAGCTTTACTTCAATTTTACCAGCAGTGGTATCAGTATCCTTCCACGTCTTATCAGATAAAACAATAACATACTTTAAAGTGATAGGCTCTACAATTAAGGATATTCCTGTGTCTATCGTTTCTGACAGATATGTTCCATCATTCCAACCGTCATTTCCTTTATTCTGGATAATTATTTCTGCTTTAATGAAACTACCTGTAATTGCGCTTCCTGTAATTGCACCACCTGTGATAGCTTGAGCTGGAGCCATTTCAATGGTAAATTCGTAACTATGAACAACCTCTTTAATACCATCCCATGTTTCGAATTTTGCTAATACATCAGCTTCTACTTCTCCTGCCTCAGCAGCTTGCCTAAAGTTAACATCATCCAAATACTTTGTATAAGTTAAATCTATACTTTGTGCTAAATAGAAGTCATCAAAGTAATATACAGGCTCCTGAACTACGGGTTTAGTGATCTTGAAATTGTCAACATAGTACGTTATATTACTTAAAGCATCGATCGGAGCTATCCTAAATTTTATTGATGTCCCTGCTTCTACAGTAATATTAGTTTCAAATAACTGCCATTCTGTTGTTAGATCAATTGAACCGTATGTTGTATAAGGATCACTTGCCATAACATATCTAACGCTGGAGTTATCCTCCTCCTTATCTTTTCTAACATAGGAGGATATTGTATATACATTATCAGACTCTGTGTTATTAGTCAAAGTATACTGAGGGCCATTCCAATTCGCCGCTGTTACAACCTTAAGACTAGTCGATCCATCATACACGATAGACTTCTCTGTCGTAATGTCTCCTCCATCCGCTCCTAATGTAGGCTCTCCGTCTTCAAAACTAGTTTCATAGATAATCTCATCATCACCAGGAATTGGTTCTGGTGTCGGTGAAGGATCTACTTGAGTAAGCTCAGTGATTACAATGTTATCAATATAAAATTTGGAAGCACCAGTTGACTTAAACCTGGCAGTAACAGAACTACCTGCAGGAACTTCAATCGCTTTACCATCAGATCCTGTATTAAGTTCAACCCAATCTTTACCAACCATTGGATTTTCAGCATATGTTGACCAGCTTCCTCCAGCTTCCCACAACATGACTGCTA
>CAYMLE010000024.1:0-27716 GCA_964391115.1 uncultured Herbinix sp.
AATACCTTCTCCCCGTTGACCACGGTAATGCACTTTTACAATCTTACCGTTTGTACCATGCATAAACATATGCTTAATCTTATCTGGCAGATCCTTATAGGGCGTATCGAGGTCGAATTTATATTCCTTCGCCAGAGCTTCCATAATACACCGGGTATAGCTTCCCTTATCCACAACAGAAGCCCAACCAGGCGCAGCAATTGCACCCCCAATCAGGCTTTTCTCCTGATCAGGAAGCAAAAGCTCCTCATCAAATTCCATCTTGATACCGATACCATGACATTCCGGACAAGCACCAAAAGGGTTGTTGAAGGAGAATATTCTAGGTTCAATCTCATTAATGCTAATTCCACAATCCGCACAAGAAAAGTTCTGACTTAGGGTTTTTGATTCCTCACCTATGATATCTACGATTAATAGACCCTCGGCAAGCTTTAAGACATTTTCAATGGAATCAGCCAATCGCTGTTCTATGCCTTCCTTCACCACAAGACGATCCACAACAATCTCAATATTATGCTTAATATTTTTCTCTAATTTTATCTCTTCGGTTAACTCATATAGATTGCCATCTACCCGAACTCTGACATAGCCGCTTCGTTTCGCCTGCTCAAAGAGCTTAACATGTTCCCCTTTGCGCCCTCGAACGACTGGTGCCATCAGTTGAATTTTACTGCCCTGGGGGAGATTCATAACCTCGTCCACCATCTGATCCACTGTCTGCTTGCGAATCTCCTTGCCACAGCTCGGACAATGAGGAATACCAATTCGAGCATAAAGAAGTCGATAATAATCATATACCTCTGTTACGGTTCCTACCGTTGATCTTGGGTTACGGTTCGTTGATTTCTGATCAATGGATATGGCTGGAGGCAATCCCTCAATGCTCTCTACGTTCGGTTTCTCCATCTGCCCTAGAAATTGTCTGGCATAGGAGGATAGGGACTCCATATAACGCCTCTGCCCCTCTGCATAAATTGTATCAAAGGCCAAGGATGACTTACCAGAACCACTTAAGCCCGTCAAAACCACGAACTGATCTCTGGGGATATCAATACTGATATCCTTTAAATTATTTACCTTTGCGCCTCTAATTCTAATATAGTTTTTCTTAACTGACATAGTTCCACCTATTCTATTTAATTAATAAATTAATTAATGTTTATATTAATATGTGCTGTACTATCAACGTTCCATATGAACGAGATCCTATCTACCCTAATTATCCACTTCTAACAGATGCTTCTTCAGCTGTATCATCTTATCCCTAAGCTCCGCTGCCATCTCAAAGTTAAGTTCTGCTGCCGCTGTATGCATTTGCTTGGATACCTGCTTGATAAGAGCCTCCAGTTCCTTTTTAGACATGGACTCTAAGTCCTTCTGAACATCCTTCGTATCGGAATCAGCTCTCTTAGATATACTAATCAGATCCCTTACCTTCTT
Organism: uncultured Herbinix sp.; assembly: GCA_964391115.1. Classification (GTDB taxonomy): domain Bacteria; phylum Bacillota; class Clostridia; order Lachnospirales; family Lachnospiraceae; genus Mobilitalea. The sequence goes on from CAYMLE010000024.1 coordinate 1,444, forward strand.
TTGAATCGTTGTTGGTGTTATTCCATGGACTTTATTATACTCATCCTGGATCTTGCGTCTTCGATACGTCTCCGATAGAGCCTTCCTCATAGAATCAGTCTCACGATCTGCGTACATAACAACACGACCATTGGCATTACGGGCCGCACGGCCGATTGTTTGTATCAGTGAGGTTTCAGATCGAAGGAAACCCTCCTTATCCGCATCAAGGATGGCCACCAGACCTACTTCTGGAATATCCAATCCCTCTCGTAGCAGGTTGATGCCTACTAATACATCAAATAGATCCATACGCATATCACGGATAATTTCAGAACGCTCCAGGGTATCGATATCCGAATGAAGATACTTTACCCGAATGCCAACCTCCTTTAAGTAGGTGGTCAGATCCTCTGACATTCGCTTCGTAAGGGTCGTGATCAAGACCTTGCTCTTTCTCTCTAGCTCTTTATGAATTTCACCAAGAAGATCATCAATCTGACCTTCCACTGGCTTTACTGTAACCTCTGGATCCAACAAACCGGTAGGTCGGATAACCTGTTCGGTCCGAAGAAGCTCATGCTCACTCTCATATACAGAAGGGGTAGCAGAGACAAATAGTATCTGACTAATCTTACTTTCAAATTCCGGAAAATTTAAAGGACGATTATCCAGGGCTGAAGGCAAACGAAAACCAAAGTCCACCAGTGTTGTCTTTCTCGAACGATCTCCAGCATACATACCACGGATCTGGGGTATCGTCATATGGGATTCATCTACGATGATAAGAAAATCCTCCGGGAAATAATCCATCAGTGTATAGGGTGGGAGCCCCGGCTCTGTCCCAGTCAGATGCCTGGAATAATTCTCTACACCAGAACAAAATCCTGTCTCTCTTAGCATTTCAATGTCAAAGTGAGTACGCTCCGATATTCTTTGGGCTTCTAGTAGCTTGTCCTCACTCTTAAAGTACTTGATACGTTCCTCCAACTCGGCTTCAATATTCAGAACCGCCTGTTCCATCTTCTCCGGAGCTACAACATAGTGGGAGGCAGGAAAGATAACCATATGCTCCAAACTGCCTTTCAGTTCCCCGGTTAGTACATCAATCTCCAGTATTCGCTCTATCTCATCGCCAAAAAATTCGACTCGAATCGCCATGTCAGCAGAAGAAGCCGGAAAGATCTCTACCACATCTCCTCGGACACGAAAGCTACCTCTCTTAAAATCCATATCATTTCTTGTATACTGAATATCGATTAATTTACGTAGCACATCATCCCTGTCCCTGATCATTCCGGGTCGTAGGGATAATACCATCGTTTGATAGTCAATTGGACTTCCTAAGCCATAGATACAGGATACACTGGCTATCACGATAACATCCTTGCGTTCCGTCAAGGATGCTGTTGCCGAGTGCCTTAGCTTATCAATCTCTTCGTTAATCGCGGAGTCCTTCTCAATATAAGTATCCGTGGAAGGTACATAGGCCTCCGGCTGATAGTAGTCATAGTAGCTTACAAAATACTCTACTGCATTTTCAGGGAAAAATTCCTTGAATTCACCGTAGAGCTGAGCCGCGAGGGTTTTATTATGTGCGATTACTAGAGTCGGTTTCTTAATCTGCTGTATCACATTAGCCATCGTAAAGGTCTTACCGGAACCGGTAACTCCAAGTAAGGTCTGACACTGGTTACCACTTTGAAAACCTTCTACCAGATCCTTAATTGCCTCAGGCTGATCTCCGGTCGGCTGATATTCTGACACTAATTTGAACATAACAATCTCCTTTCTGCCGAAGCACCGTAACCTTGGGCGCCAGCACAATATATGCAGAGGGACTTGTATTTCACTCCCTTATGTGAAAATCCAGATTCATTATATAGCAATAAAATTCATCGCTTTATATTCTATATTAATATCTAACAATACCATCTTTTCTCTATTGAATGACTGTAATTATATCATAATGAAAATGTAAAAGCAATACAATTTTCGAATGTCTGTTCTATTTTTATCCAGCTTATATACATAAAAGAGACAGCTCTCCGAAGAATCTGAACTGACCTCCCAAACGTTAGATTTTCATGACTAACTTTTAGGAATCCGTTCAATAAACGGTGTATGCTGTCTCTTCTTTACACAAGTTATAGCTTTTCGCAATTACCTACTTATGATTTGACACGTAAACCCTACTTTCATTATGTGACCGCAAACTGACTATTATACAGATTTGCGTAAAATCCATTCTTTAATAGTAGCTCCTCATGGCTTCCCTGCTCCATGATTTTACCATTATTCATGACCAGGATAACATCGGATTCTTTCACTGTCGATAAACGATGGGCTACAACAAAGCTAGTTCGTCCTTCCATCAGTCGATCAAAGGCCTTTTGGATATTAACCTCGGTTAATGTATCAATATTACTGGTGGCTTCATCAAGAATGAGCATCGGTGGCTTCACTAGCATTACTCTAGCGATGCTTAAGAGCTGTTTCTGTCCCTGTGACAGGTTTCCTCCATCCTCAGAAACTAAAGTATCATAGCCCTTTGGCAATCGCTTGATAAAGCTATGGGCATGAGCCGCCTTGGCAGCTGCGATAATTTCCTTCTCCGAGACCTCCTCATTTCCATAGGCGATATTATCCCGGACCGTACCGTGAAACAACCAAGTATCCTGCAATACCATACCGAACAATCGACGGAGGGTACTCCTCTTCATCTCCTTGACATCCACACCGCTAACTAAGATCTTACCGGCATCCACATCATAAAAACGCATCAAAAGATTAATTAAAGTCGTCTTTCCACTGCCTGTTGGCCCTACAATAGCAATTCTACTACCGGGCTTTACCTCTAAATTCATATCTTCAATGAGGGAATCCTTCTTATTATAGGAGAAGTCTACATCTTGGATCACAATACTACCATCGCATTCCATTTGGTCCCTTAGACCTTCTTCCATAGACTCCGTCTCTTCATCAATTAGATTAAATACCCGCTTAGCCGATGCCACAGCGGATTGAAGCTCCGTAATAACACCGGAAATCTCATTAAAGGGCTTGGTATATTGATTTGCATAAGCTAAAAAGCTGCTTAGCTGCCCTACTGTAATTCTTAAATTAATTGCTGCAAATGCTCCCAGAATACCAACAGCAGCGTAGACGATACCATTTACAAATCGGGTACAGGGATTGGTCAGCGAGGAATAGAACTGAGCCATGACGCCGCACCCATGAAGCCTGCCATTTATCTCCTTGAACCGATCGATAGCCCGATCTTCATAGGAAAAGGTCTTCACCAGCTTCTGATTGCCTAGCATCTCCTCGATAAGGCCACTCATTTCTCCCTTGATTTGTGATTGCTCCGCAAACTTATTATAGACCCGCTTGGATATAAAAGCTGCTACAAAGAGTGAGAGTGGGGTTAGAAAAATAACCGCCAGCCCAATCCATACATTGATACTTAGCATAAAGACTAAGGTGCCTAGAATTGTGACGACTCCTGTGAACAGCTGGGCAAAGCCCTGAAGCAGTCCATCGGAGATGGTATCGATATCATTTACCATAGTATTGATGATATTACCATGGGCTGTTTCATCGATGTATTTTAAAGGAACCTGGTTTATTTTATGAAATGCTCGCGTTCGTAGATCCTTTACGGTTCGAAAGGTTATATTATTGGTACAATAGGCCATCAGCCACTGAAATACTGTACTTCCTCCTATGGTTAAGCCCAGATATATAAGAATCGTTCCAATCCGTTCAAAGTCCACCATCCCTGGGCCGATGATATGATCCACGGCTTTGCCAATTAAAATCGGCGTTAGGAGGGAAAGTGTCACACTAATCAGGGCACTGAGTAAAGCAAATAGTATATACGTCCGATATGGCTTGGCGTAGGCTAAAAGCCTCTTTAATGTTTCATTATTCTCATTGGTCTTCATGACGGTCCTCCTCTAGCTTTGTTGAGATTTGCAGATATCCCTGTAAACCTCACAGGTTTTATACAAATCCTCATGTTTCCCGATACCTGCCACTTTTCCATCATCCATAACAATAATTTTATCTGCATGCTTAATCGTGTTCGCTCTCTGAGTCACCATAAGCACCGTCATGTCCTTACTATACTCCTTCAGAGCCTTACGAAGCCTGGCATCGGTTGCATAATCCAGAGCACTGGAACTATCATCTAAGATCAAAAGCTTAGGTCTTCTAACCAATGCCCGAGCGATCGTCATTCGCTGCCTCTGCCCACCGGATAGGTTTCTGCCACCCTGAGAGATTACCGTATCATATTGCATCGTCAGTTTTTCTACGAATTCCTTCGCTTGAGCAATTTCAAGCGCCTCCATAATATCACCAAGATCAGCGGTTTCCTCTGACATTCGAAGATTGTCCTTGATGGTCCCGCTAAATAAAACTGCCTTCTGGGGTACAACTCCAAACATGCTACGCAATGCTTCAAAGGAAAACTCCTGAATGGACGTTCCGAATAACTTAATCTCTCCCTTTGAGACATCATAAAATCTCGGAAGTAGGTTGATTAAGGTAGTTTTTCCAGACCCTGTCCCCCCTATGATTCCGATTGTCTCCCCTTTATGAATCTCTATATTTATGTCCTCTAAGGCATATTCCTCCGAATCAGGATATGAAAAATATACATTCTTTAAAGAAACGAATGGTACCTCGAGGTCCTTATCCTCTACCGAGACTGCTTCCCCCTCTATTAAAGAGGCTGTGGTTTCGAATACCTTATTCACTCTGGCCGCACTGGCCGCTGCCTTTGTAAAGATAATAACCAGATTCGCTACTACAACTAAAGCCAGAGATATCTGTGTCATATAATTGGCGAAAGCAATTACCTTTCCTTGGGTCAGAATCCCCTCATCTACTCGGACGCCGCCAAACCATATGATCGCTATAATCGCAGTATTTAGTATAGCAAAGGTAGCGGGATTTAGGAATGCCGATATCTTACCAACCCGAATCGCAATATCCGCTACTTCTTCATTTGTCTTATCAAACCTTGCTTCCTCTCGGTCCTGTTTTGAAAATGCCCGAATCACTCTTACACCAGATAAGTTCTCCCTAGTAACCAGCGATACCTTATCCAGAGCCTTCTGCCGAATCTTATAGAAGGGTATGGATTTCATCATGACTATATATAAAACCAGACTAACCAGAGGGGCTATAATCAAGAAGATGAGGGATAGCTTCAGATCCAACATCATCGCCATAGCAATAGCACCAATAACTAAAAAAGGGGCTCTGACCACCAGTCGAATCAACATGGCAACAGCGAGCTGCAGCTGATTGACATCATTGGTAATAACAGTAATTAAGGAATTGGTACCTAGCTTGTCCAATTCTTTATGGGACAGGGAGTTAATATGTTCAAACAAATCATTCCTTACCCTGGTTCCAAAGCCTTGGGATGCACGTGCAGCACAGTACTGACAAATCAATGCAAATATCAGTCCCATAAATCCCAAAAGCAGGATGATTCCTCCCCGCTCGAGAACAAAGGTCCGATCCCCATTTTTAATTCCTTGATCTATGATGGAAGCCATAACCAATGGTACAATGAGTTCAAAAACCGCTTCCAAAAACTTAAATATTGGCCCAATGGTTACTTCTGCTTTAAAGTACTTTAAATATCTTGCCAGTTGTCTCATGCCGATCCTCACTTCACTTTAGTTTTATCCTTTTTACCAGTTATTCCACATCGTCCTTTGCTTGACTACATAGGAAGCGAAATCCATCGGTAAATTTATCATCCTCAGCACTGGTACGCTTCTTTGTATTTGAACCTACGCGTTCGCCAGTTCTGCGTATTTTCTTTGCCATATGGCGCTCCATCAACATTAAATCGATATTACTATTATTATAGATCATACCATTTTGATGAATTGCGTAAGCACCCTTGCCGAGTGCCATAGCTGCAACTCCATAGTCTTGGGTTACTACAATGTCTCCCCTGGCCGTCCGATTAATCAGGGCAAAATCCGCCGCATCTGGCGCTTTGCTTACCATAATAATCTCACTGTAGGCGGAGGAAAGGATATGGCTTGTGTCCGCAAACATTAGAACTGGTAAATGAAGTTCCATCGCAATCTCTTCAATGATACCCTTCACTGGGCAAGCATCTGCATCAACCAATATTTTCATCCCAATACCTCCAAATTATTAATTTTATTCGGTGATTGCGAAACATAAAATTCGCTCCAATGACTATTATTATGAGTTTCGCCACCTAGAAAATCCAATTTTTATGCAACTATCATATCATAATATAATGTTGCAAACAATGTTTTATGCTTCCCTTTTCTACTATTTGGATGATGGGATGCTACACCTTCCTCGAAATAAATTACGAATTACTATAAAAAGCCACATAATCATCTATATTCTTCCAAAGCACCGCTAAGTTGGGCCTTAGTGCAATATTTGAAAAGGAATTGAATCGTTATCATTTTGTGATAAATCCTAATTTTTCACACTGTACTCATCTTTCAATATATCTAGAAATATGATATAGTATGACCTTGAACACTTCAATTCATTTCTAGATAGGTATGTATCTATGTAGTTATCTAATGATTAAAGGAAGATAAATGATTGAATTTTTCAAGTTATACCGATATAATTGATGTAAGGAGATAAGAATGCGCAATAAATCAAAGAAGAACATTGGCCGTTTTAGTAGCCTAATATTACTAGCGATTATAAGTCTGCTAATCAGCCGTATGGCAGCTCCACCAGAACAAGAGGTTTCAAACAATTCACAGACAATAAACAATTCTGTCCAGGTACATTTTATCGATGTTGGACAGGGAGATTCCATATTGATTGAAGCAGAGGATTCGGCCATGCTAATCGACGCCGGAGAGAACAACATGGGTGCAACTGTGGTAAAATATTTGAAAGATCAGGGTATCGAACGATTAGATTATGTGATTGGTACCCATCCCCATAGTGACCATATTGGTGGCCTAGATGACGTAATCGATGCCATACCAGTTGATCGTATCATCATGCCGGATGTAGTACATACCACAAAAACCTTTGAGGATGTTCTTGATTCGATTGAAGCTAAGAATCTAAGGATTACGAAGGCAGTCGCCGGTGATACCTATGAGCTGGGACCAGCTTCCTTTATCGTTATAGCACCGAATAGTGACCATTATGAAGAGCTTAATGATTATAGTGTAGGAATCAAATTTATGTATGGTAAAACCAGTTTTCTAATGGCTGGCGACGCAGAAGGCCCTTCCGAGAAGGAGATGCTATCAAATGGTCTTGATCTGTCAGCAAACGTACTTAAGCTCTCCCACCACGGATCAGCCTACAGTACCTCAGCCTCTTTTTTGGAGGCTGTCAGCCCGGGATACGCGGTTATTACGGTTGGAGAGGATAATAATTATGGACATCCTCATAAGGAAACAATACTAGCCCTTAAGGATAGATCAATACCAATTTATCGAACCGACAAACAACAAACCATTATATTTTCAACGGATGGCAGTAATATTAGTGTCAATACCAGTCCCTACGAGGATTAGATCACCTGCCATAACGATTAAAAAAGAATATTGAAAAGCGACATCTAGGAGGAATAGGGTAAATGAACAATTATATAATTGATCGATTTGAAGGAAATTATGCAGTCTGCGAGGACGAAAGCCAAGCTATAACTATGGTTCCTAAGTATAAGCTTCCTCTCGAATGTAAAGAAGGCGACTACATATACCAGGATGCTGCCGGCATGTATCAATTAGTGAAGTCAGAGCAAAAGTCTTCGGAAAATCGTATCCGTGAGAAGATGAGTCGGCTATTTGAGAGTAAATAAGATACCAATAATAATTTATCTATTTAAGGAGATATCTATGATAGAATTTAAATCGAATGAAGATTCTTATCTCAATCGCAATGTTGTTGCCGATAAGAAAGAATGCTATAGACTAATGCAGGAACAGCTAAAAGCTCTTTTGGAAAACGAAAGAAATCTTATTCCAAACCTTGCAAATGCTTCAGCACTACTTAATTTATCCCTTACTGATATTAACTGGGTTGGTTTTTATCAAATGGAAGGTGGAGAACTTCTATTAGGACCCTTTCAGGGAAAACCTGCCTGTATCCATATTTCCATTGGTAAAGGAGTATGTGGAACCGCTGCTCTTGAAGGAAAAACTCAGGTGGTTCCTGACGTCCATGCCTTTCCAGGGCATATTGCCTGTGATAGCGCCTCTCGATCAGAAATCGTTGTTCCAATCATAGCAAACGGTAAAGTTGTGGCCGTTTTAGATATCGATAGCCCTATTCCTGGGCACTTTGATGCCGAGGACCAGGCAGGACTTGAGCCTATCGCCCATATCCTGGCGGAAGGCTGTGACTGGGGTTCCCTTTGACCTTAATATATGCTGATTATAGTGAAACAAATAGATAGAAGGGTATTGGACTTCCGGATACGTACTGAACGTATCTTTGGAAAATCCGATACCCTTCTGATTTTTTATCGTAACTTATGCAAACTTTGTCTAATTCATCTTATTCCCACAATTCGGACAAAACATTGTGTCGGAAGGAAGATTGGCACCACATCCAGAACATAATACACTGTCAACCGCTGCCTGAGGTTGTGAAACCACCACATCAATAATCTCATTCTTTGTTCCGCAAGCCGGACAAAAGGTTGAATTATTTGGAATATCTGATCCACAGCTGATACAGCTTCTTAATCCCTTGATCTGAGCGATTTCTTCTCTGCATCTTTCCGCTTCACCCTGAGCATTTATTACCTGTTGAAACAGTCCCATATACTCCGGAGCCGGATTTTCTCGGTTCGCCTCATAGTAAGCTTTTCCAATCTGCATATGTAAATCCTTAACCATAGATTCATAATCATGGACTTTTGAATTCAGTTTAGCTAATTCCGTAATATCTTTTGCTTTTTTTGCGACATCCTTACTTTTTGAAGATATTTTGTCTCCAATTTTTTCGAATAATTCCATTATGACCTCCTAATCTCCATTGTCAAGGGTACTAAAATCCGAATGCCTCCTGAGTCAGATACCAATCAGAACCGATTTTAATTACTGTCATCTCGACATCTTCTTCATCTTTACCTTCGGAACCCTTAATCTTCATTTCCAGCTCTAGAACATAGGCTTCCTTAATCTTAACCTTCTCATCATATCTCCATTTAAAACTATCTTGTAGATCCTTTACTTCATCTTTATCCAGTTTTTCTTTGTCCGTTACCTTGTATGATAGCTTAACTTTTTTACCATACTCTTCCTTCATATCATCAGTCAGCATCTCCATGAGCTCATCAACTTCACCATCATAGTAATCCTCTACCTGCTCATCAAATTGTTCTTTCATGAATTTAGGATATGCCTTCATCATTGTCTTATAATTACCATCTTGCAAACCATTTAACATATACTTAACTGGTTTTTCATATCCCGGTGTCGAGACTGCACCCACCACCTTAAATAGTAGGAATAAGCATACCAAAGCAACTGCACCAACAACAATCATGCCAATCAACTTGTTATTGTTTTTCTTCTCAGTACCATTCGTATTATTACTATATGTATTCTGTGCAGGCATTCCCTGTTGCCCAACATCTGAAACCTTTGCTCCACAGTTTCCACAAAAGGTAGTCCCCTGCTTGATCTCAGAGCCACAACTACTACAAAATCCCATCCTATTATCCTCCACACTATTTATTTTATATAAAATAATTATACAGTATGAAAAAATATTGTCAATATAATGAGGCTTTTTACTTCATTATTTTCCCAGTAATTGAATCCATTACCTCCTCTATACTTAACCCTTCTCCATCAACCGTAATATGTGCGTATTTCTCATATAAAGGACAGCGTTCCTCATACAAGGATTTCAGATTTTGGTCTTTCCGAAAAACCACACCCCTTTTACGAATATTTCCAAGGCGTTCATTAATTGTATCATAGCTCAGACGGATATACACCACGATACCGCTATTTCTCAAATGTTCCATCGCCTCAGAACAGTATATAACGCTGCCCCCCGTGGCTATGACGGTGTGCCTCAGATTAATATCTCGATTAACCTGATTTTCAATCTCTAGATATCCATCCAGTCCTTTTTCAGAAATAATATCCTTAAGAAGCTTGCCTTCCTGATCTTGGATTAGCAGGTCTGAATCTACAAACCTCATCCCCAACACCTTAGCCAAAATAACTCCGATTGTACTTTTACCTGCCCCAGGCATTCCAATTAGTATTATATTATTCACACCAGTAACCTCCTATTTATGTATCCTGATTATACCACTTCATCCATAACATACAAAGAGTTATCATAGCTAAGGTGAAGTTATCTTAATTGATCAGGGGAAATTTAAATCTTTTCTTTTGTCTGAATTATAGAACCTAAACTAGTAATCTATATAAATACGTTATCTTTTATTGGAAGCAGATCATATAAATAGAAGGATTAAACCCCTATTGTCCTGTATCGAAGATATGTGAACCTTTTCTCTTCGAGCCAGTAATTTACCGCTCTACACGCAGTCCTTGGGGTCTAATCCTTCTACTATTTAACAACCATTCAAATCAATGGAATTGATCTTATTTACTCTTATTAGATGCTTGTCACCTAGGAATTGTGCCTCTAGATATGCCTTCACGATGGTATAAGCCAGTTCAATACCCAGGGTTCTCGCACCCAGACAAATAATGTTGGCATCATTGTGCTCCTTAGCCATCCTGGCAGAAAAGGTATCTGCACATAAGGCAGCACGAATTCCCTTTCCCTTATTTGCCGCAATGCTCATACCTATTCCAGTACCGCAGATCAGTATACCGCAATCACCTTCCGTATGAAGTACCCCGAGAACAACCTCTTTTGCAATATCAGGGTAATCCACTGACTGCAGAGTGGCAATTCCTTTATCGACCATCTCATGGCCATCCTCCGCCAGTCGTTGCTTTAAAATCTCTTTATACTCGAATCCTCCATGATCACTACCAATAAGAATCTTCATATAGATTGCCTCCTATTTACCTGCCATAGGACCATACTCACTGAGCGACTATGCTCACTGAGCCTTTACTTCCTGATTGCCCAGAATACGACTGGTCTCATCCATAGTGAAACTATCTTGTACTTCTTTATCTTTAAAATAAACATTTCCATCCACTGTAACGTCAACCAATTTAAAATTAGTAGTATTAATAAACAATTCACCTATGAAATTACCATGTTGAATGGTTGCTTCAGGACTATTGATTGTCAGCGATGGAGATGTTAGGTTAAATCGGCTCGTGATATTACGGTTCTCATCCTGAGTATATAGGGCGATTTTGCGCTGTATAATATCCTTTCCTGCATCATCCTTTTTACCATTTGTAAATTCACCTTCGAGAACTAGATCCTGCTCTATGGATAAATCATTTAATAGAGCAATTATCCAGGTACCATCTTTTCCAATTGCCTTAACAAAGGCATTGGCATCGCTAACAATCGATGCGCTAGAAGTAGCATCGGTATTATTATCGGTGGCTCCTGTCGTAGGTGTCCCACTATCTGGATTCGTTGTTACTCCCGGTGAAGGTGTTCCACTATCTGGATTTGTTGTTACTCCCGGTGTTGGTGTATTATCGGTTCCATTATCATCATTTCCACCACAGGCAACAAGAACTGCGGAACACAAAAGTAATATTCCCAATAAAACTTTTATTTTCATAATAAAGCCTCCTTGAATGTATAGAATAATTTGTTATTCTAGATTATTACCAAATCAGGAATAATCATTCAAGAAGGCTAGAGTACATATAAAAATTTATTTAATTATCTAGACATTAAGGATAATGCTTTAATTATCCTTCGGTAGAAGATTCTCAAACCCAGAGCTATAACGAATGGATCCATCTTTCAATACCCAAAGAGCCTCCGTATCCGGTAAATTCTCAATCAGCTCCAACCCTTCATCTAACGGCATGTTATAGATCGAGGTAGAAAGTGCGTCCGCCATACCGGAATCAGGACAAATAATGGAAACTGCTGTGAAGTAATCCGAGGGCATATAGGTCTCTGGATCAATGATATGATGATATCGTTTCCCCTCTACTGTATAATATCTTTGATAATCCCCACTCGTGACCAGGGAAAAATTCTTAAGCCTGAGGATATATAGATTCTCCTGCTCACTATCCATATCTGGATTCTGGATACCAACATTCCAAGCTGTACCATCCGGCTTACCATCTAAGGTACGTACATTACCACCCACGCTGAGCATGGCATTCTGATATCCCTGATCTATCATATCAAGAGCAACCTGCTCCGTTGCATAACCTTTACCGATTGCTCCAACATCCAGTCTCATCTCAGGATCCTCGAGAAATATCGTAGAAGCATCCTCATCAATTATCATCCTATTAATATCCGTATGCTCTGCCTTCTCCTTCAGTAGTTCCATAGGAGGAATCTCTGCTTTCGTAGGATCCTCGACACCGATCTCCCTATATTCATGCCATACCTTCAGAACAGCACCGTAGGCGATATTAATCTTACCGCCTGTCTCTTCCTTCATTTTGGCCGCATATTTCAATAGATCGATGATTCTTTGATCTACTTTCACTGGAGCGATTCCAGCATTATCATTGATTGTCTTTATATTATTAATACCTTCATAATCATTATAAATATCATAGAGCTGGTGATATTCTTCTAGGTCATCATACACCGCCTGTGCAAAAACGCCGAATTCATCCTTACTCTCACTGTAACCTACAATGGTTGTCACTGTATCGAACAGTTGAAGAAAGGTAGCCTCATAACGTTTTAATTCCTTCTCTTTTGAGCAAGCGGACATACTTATTACGGCCATTGTCATTAGTAGGATTGCAATAATTTTTCTCATCGGATCCCTTACCTCAAAAATGAGGGTGCCGCTAATGCAACACCCCCATATAATATTTAATTTATTAGTTCCAATAAACTTACTGAGCGTTTGCTACTGCCTTAGCAACAACAGCAACGAAATCTGTTACATGAACAGTTACAGAGCTCTTAAGGTCAGCGTCAGCTGCATAGCCTTCGGTCATTGCAATACCGCTTACTTCAGCTGCAGTCTTACCCATTACATAAGCAGCAAATGAATTCGCCTGCTCATACCACTCTTTGCCAATAGCGGATTTTGCTTTCATGCCATAGCCTTCTTTGATCTCCTGCTTAGTCTGAGGAGCAACTGCTAAATCAGATGTAATAACACCAGTAGCATCAAAGTTTACATTACCCTGAGAAGCATCTAATACACTGCTTGTGATTTTACCATTAGCATCTGTTGTTACAGCTGCGTAATGTGTATAAGCCTGTACTAAACCTGCAGCTTCTGCCGTAGCTTCTTTGGACTTAGCAATGTTAGAAGTGATAGCAAGACCAAGCTTATCTGTATCCGTAGCGCCAAGATCCTGAGCATTTGCTACAGCCTTCTCTACACCAGCGATTAATTCGTTGATATGTATAGTAACGGATGCGGATAAATCAGCATCAGTAGGGCGAGCTTCTTCATCAATAGCAATACCCTTAACTTCATCAACAGTCTTACCTACTACATAAGCAGCAAATGCATCTGCTTGCTCATTCCACTCTTTGCCGATACCGGAATTCTTACGCATACCGTATTCATCCTTCAGCTCCTGTTTGGTTTTGAACTCGCTTGCTAAATCTGTTACGATCTTACCTTCTTTAGAGAAGTTAACCTTAGTCTGTAAGGTATCAATCACAGCTTTAACAATTTTGCCATCTGCGCCAACAGTTACTGCAACAACAGTTGAATTAACCTGAGCTAAACCATCTGCATCAGCAGCATCTTTAGAACCAGAAATATCATTGATTACTGCAAGGCCAGTCTTAACGGCTGCAGCTGTGGTAGCCTTATCATCATCGTTCGTTGCCGGAGCTGTGGTTGCTTCGGGAGTTTTGCTAGTTTCTGTTTCCTTTTTGTCATCGCTTCCGCAAGCTACTAATAAGGACATAACAAGTGTTAGACTTAATACTAATGCTAATACTTTTTTCATTTTTTACTCTCCTTTAATTTAAAGTATGTTTGTTGTTTTTTTTATATTAATCCAGGCCGGTAAGGACCCAGATGAATAACAGTGCTAATTATATCTTTTTGTTAATCTTTTGTCAATAACAGACGTTAAAAAATTATTGAACTTATGAAAATTATTAATGAAACCGAACCCATGATGAGTAAATAATTCTTTATTGCCACGATAAAAGTGGTTGCCTTCTCTTGCTTTTTTAAGAATACATTAATATTCTTCTGTACCGGTATTATTGTCAATAAAGCCAATAGACATATCGGTGCCAATATTTTTAGTATAACCATCAGGATCAATGCTAAATATGCTAAATAATATAAGGCCGCAAATAATTTAAGTGATTTTTTTCCTATATAATAGGGAAGGGTATACCGTTTTACAACAATATCCTTTTCTAAATCGCAGGTATTATTCGCCAGCATGATATTTGCTGTGGTGCAAAATGGAATAACTGAAAATAGCACTAAAGTAAGAATTGGTACCACCTGGAGTTCCAGAGATATCGTCTCTAAAGTCAAGCTATAACCAAGATAGGTTCCTGTGGGCATATTGATATATAATAATATAAACGGAATCATAAGTCCATAAAAAATTCCAGAAAGAACTTCACCCAAGGGCATTCTAGAGATTGGAATTGGACCGTAGGTATAAAAAACCCCACATAGAAAGCAGAATCCACCAGCTACCAGAATAACAACATCCGTTAGTAAAGCCAAGGATAAGCCCAGGACAGCTCCAATACTAAATAATACATATATTATTATTAAAGCAGTCCTTCGCTTAAACTGTAACGTCTGATGATTATTTTTTGTATCAATATAATTGTTAATTGCTGTTGTAGTTAAGTCAAATAGAAACATGGAAGCGAAGAATATTCCTGTCAAATCCCAACGAATCGGTTGTTCTAGGTAAACTAGATATCCGATTGTCATAAGAAATGCAAAAATACTGGTTATCTTCGTCCTTATCTCAACATAATCAAAAAAACGTTTTAACATATCGTCAAACCTTTCATATAAAATCAGAAGAAACATAGCAAACGAGTTCTCATGCCTTATTTGCCATGGTTCCCGTATGTGCTCACTATGTTAGCAATAATTAAATAACGTTTGCTAACACGCTTAAAAACTTGTAGTCTCAGAGGCCCTGATCATGTGGTTTGAGTTATACGATACGGGTTGCTTTTTTAAGAATCAAAGTTAATCTTTCCTTCTTGATCTCTGTAGTATCAAGATTATTTATTCGTTTTGTTGCTTTATTAAAGTATTTATTAACAACCATTTTAGTAAAGGGTAAGCCGCCGGTTTTCGCTACCGCTGCATTAATATCCTGGCGAGTAACCTGCCCTTTGGCTGTCTTTTTCTTGAAATCCTCAAGCTCCTGGAAGGCATGAATCAGAGGCAATGTGATGACACCCTGCTCATAATCAGACTGAACCGGCTTTGCAGCCTCAGCTTCTGTCTTTTCGAAATCCATGCAGTCATCTGTCAATTGAAAAATCATTCCAATTTCAAATCCAATTTGTCGGTAGCTCTGTAAATCCTCCTTAGGGCAACCAGATAAGACTGCTCCAGCTAGAAAGGATGCTTCAAAAAGAGCTGCGGTTTTCCCAGAAATAATCTTAAAATATTGGTAAATGGAAAGGTTCAAATTATTGTTATTAATATGCTGGTTTAACTCACCTAGACATAGCTTGCTCATGTATTCATGAAGATTGAAATCTAAATACGTTTCCTTATTATCACAGGAGGCCGCCATATTTAAGGCCACACTGAGCAAATAATCTCCACAGATAACTGCGGTACGCTTTCCGAATTTCTTCTGAAGAGTAACATTCCCCCTTCGGAGATCTGCATTGTCTATGATATCATCGTGCACCAGTGACGCCAGGTGCACGATTTCAATTGCTGCTGCCAGCTTAATAGCATTTGGATGAACCATTCCTTCTTTATCTTCGGCTGCCGTTACAACAGAAACAGCTCTGATAAATTTACCCTGGGAGGTTAATAAGTGCTTTGTATACTCGCGGATAATGAGTGGAGATCTGGATAACGTATGTTCCAGCTCCGCTTTCACAAGCTCTAATGCCTCATCGTACTTAATTCCTTTGTTTTCATCCATTTTTTCAACCTTATTAGTCATTATAAATATACAGCTTTCTAACAAATGGTAACTTCTTCCATGCTTTCTTTAACCAAGGCATTACATAATAATCAAGGCCTAAGGTTCTTCCTCCGCCGATTAGAACTGCAACAGCAGCAAAAATCATCCAGAAGGTTCCCAGATATAAACCGGTTGTAGTTACAAACATAAACTGTAATATGATAGAGAATCCTGCTGCAGGAGTTGTGAATAGACCACCCATAAGAGCGAGCCCTACTAAAATCTCTGCAACTACGATAAATATCTGCATTGCAATCTGTACCCCATCATTAGGTAAGATTAATTTATCAATAAACCAGTTCATCAAAGGTATGTCAATCTTAAAAGCAAGATCAGAAAGAGTAGAGTGAGCTAACTCTTTACCAGAGATGAATATTGTTCTAAACAATCCTAAAAAGTTAAAGTTCATTATGATAGTTCCAACGGAACCAGCAGCTTCGGTTGCACCGGTTGCTGCGGAAACTGCGTCAGCAGCCGCGGCAGTTGCACCACTGGTGGCATCCGCTGCCAGCTGAATTACTTTAGAAGCAGTATTGGATACTACGGACATTGACTGTACTACCGTATCAGCAGCTGCTGCTGTAGCAGCAGAAGCTCCATCCGCACTACCGGGATTTAAGATACTGTCGTACCAAGCATTGGCACCACCGAAGAAGCCTGTTAATTTTGGATTACTAAACCAACCTTCTCCAATCTTAAGGATACCTTCATATAGCCAAACTGCACCAAGCCAGATTCTTAAAGGTACTAATAGGAAACTAGGCGTACGATTAGAGAAATGTCCACCTACAAAGCTTCTACGATTACGAATCGTGAAGAACTCATGCTTCGCATAACTGAATACCTTGTTCCAACCAAGAACCTGTATAAAATATATAATATTAATAAAATGTTTTGCAAACATAGCTAAGAATGAGGGCATACTGAAGAAACGGCCCGGTAATCCAACATGACATACTGCATAACGGCCACCGATGCTAACCATTACACCATGGAAGGATGGTTTGTAAGCTTCTTTCTCACCCTTACCTGTAATTGTGGAAGCAATATTATGAGCTGCAGTATGAGAACTCTGTTCACAGTTTTCAACCATCTGAGGAACAGGACGCTCTTCTCCTTCTGGAATATAATACATATTATCACCAATTACATATACACTCTCATCCTTCACGGAACGAAGGTATGTATCCACTTGGATACGACCGCCCCTTTGAAGCTCAAGAGTTTCACCAGCCTGTTTTGTAATCTCAGTGCTCTGAATACCTGCTGCCCAGATTACGGTTCCACAGTTGTAACGGGTGACCTTATCATTCTGTTTTAATTCAATATAATCTTCACCAACACCGGCAACAAACGCTCCCATAATAAGCTTTACGCCCATCTTATTGAGGCGGTTTGTAACCTTATCTGATAATTTTTCTGGTAGATTCGGAATCGGTCTGCTTAAGCCATCAACATTAACCATGGAAATCTCATTGCGGTTGATGTCATACTTTTCACAAAGGAATGGTACATATTCTGCTAACTCACCGACCATCTCTACGCCGGTAAAGCCTGCTCCTACTACGTAGAAGGTAAGCATTCTTCTTCTTTCCTGCTCATCTGGCTCACGGGAAGCTTCACGGAATACTGTCTGGATATGCTCACGCAGTATTACTGCATCGTCAAAGGACCAGAGCTTAAAGGTATGCTCTTCTGCACCAGGGATGCCAAAGAACGTAGGCTTAGAACCTGCTGCCAATACCAAATAGTCGTAGGCATATGTTTCTTGATCTCCGACAACTTTTTTGTTGTCAAAATCAATAGAAGTAACTGTATCCAGCTTAACATTTACCCTTCTTCCAGCA
Source organism: uncultured Herbinix sp. (assembly GCA_964391115.1). GTDB lineage: Bacteria > Bacillota > Clostridia > Lachnospirales > Lachnospiraceae > Mobilitalea. Next base: position 19,544 of record CAYMLE010000024.1, read on the forward strand.
AAAACCTTCTTTAAATCGATTTTTATGCTGTCTTCATCCACACGATTTGCTGCTACTTCATGAAGCTCTGTGAGCATCGTGTGAAATGGATTCTTGTCAATAATAGTGATATTAACATCTTCGCGTTTTTTGAGACGCTTAGCTAATTTTTTTGCTGTCAGAATACCGGCATATCCAGCACCGACAATAACAATATTTTTTTCCATAGCTGCTCCTTAAAATTAAATATTTGACAAACTGCTATCAAAATCTATAACATTTCGTCAATTTTATCACAATCTTTTGTTCCAACGAGATTATTATACCATATATCCTACCATTTGACTAGACTTAAAATGTAACTAATTAATCCCATAAAATATACATTATATAAAAACTATTCACATATAAAACGGAGAAACCTATTATAATTAGTTTCTCCGTTTTATCCATTATTATTTAATGAGGTTGAGAGTACTGCCCTCCATACTTTTTGTAATTAATATCTTCTTATCCATTCGTTCCTTTAGTTCATTCACATGGGATATAATTCCGACTAGTCGGTTACCATTGGTCAGGTCATGTAATGTCGCAATCGCCTGTTCTAAGGAATCGCTATCCAAGGAGCCAAAACCCTCATCAACAAACATTGCATCCATTTCGATACCTCCAGCGTAGCTTTGAATTACATCGGATAAACCGAGAGCTAGGGAGAGGGCTGCTTTAAAGGATTCTCCACCGGAGAGGGATTTGATGGATCTAGCTTTGCCAGTATAGTAGTCCATAACCTCTAATTCAAGACCAGTTGAACTTCTTAGATTACTAGGGTCTTCCTTTCGCTGCAGAGCATATTGATGGTTAGACATCTGATAAAAACGCTTGTTAGCCTCATGTATCACCTTATCAAAATAGAAGGTCTGTACATACTGTTCAAATGCAATTTTGCTTTTACCGGTCAGATCTCCATTGGCCGTCTTTGATAATTCATTGATCGACATATATTCCTGTCTTGTCTTCTGCTGCCGGCTATTCTGCTCCTCAACCTTTTCATATATTTCTTCATTCCGATGCAAACGGCTATATACTATATTAATCTGTTTTTCACAGGCTGTCTTTTGTAATGCTAATTCCTTCTGCAGTTGGACAATATCACCTAGATCCAAAGCCTTCTGATCCTTCGTTTCCTTCTTTAGCTGCTCTAGCTTATACTCTAAATTATCTTTTCTTTTATTATAGGTATCCAGTCTGTTTTTTAACTCTGTTAATTCATCTTCACGAATTAGAATCTTATGATAACCAAGCTCATCAGGAATATCCTTATGAATAAATCCACAGTCCTTTAATTTCAGATGGTAGTTATCCACAGCATGCTTCCAATCCGCAGATTTTGTGTTCTTCTTTTTCAAATTGTCCTCTATAACCACTCTAGTATTTGCAAGCTTTAATTCACATAGGCGGAAAGCTGCCTCCGCAACAGTCAATGCATCCTCTAGCTTGCCGCAACTATACTTCAGTCCACGAAGAGCTTCCTCTGCCTCCTGCTTTGACGCATACCGCAGGTCCTTCCTCATCGTGTTAATTGTCCCAATCACTATATTCAATCTGGAGTTAATAACCTCTGCTTCTTCCTTTATCAGAACCAACTTATCCTCAATTTGCTTTAATTCAGTGGTAATCTCATTTATACTTTGAATGCATTGCTGCTTTTGGATTATGGCTTTTTGCAGCTGTATCTGTTTGCTTTGCAATATCTTCGCTTCCCCAATGGTTAACTCCAGCTTTTCCTTTAAAGAGCCTTCCAGATCAGTCAGTTCCTTACCACCAAGACAAGTCTCTAGCTCAATCTTCATTACACTATGGACATTTTCCGTAAGTCTTGTAGCTTGTATCTGTAGCTTAGTTTTTTGATTCTCGCAAAGATTGCTTGTTGCTTGCAGGGTATTCCTGGCTTGTTCTAGCTTTGCTTTCTCTTGTTTCAATTCTGCCTCACTGAGTGCTCCATCGGAAGAGATCGCTTTCCTTGGATGTTCCGTCGATCCACAAACCGGACAGGGTTCCCCTGTGTGTAAGGTGGCAGCCATAATTCCAGCCTGTTCCCGATAAAAACTGGCTTCCTTCTCCATAACCTTTTGATTATACTCACGATAGGTAGCTTCCGCTATGGCATACTTCTCCTGGTTGGAAACAAGCAGTTTCTGTTCCTGTTTTAATTCATTGATATCCTCAAGAAGTCTCTTGAGCTGATTGAAGGTGTTCTTAAAACCCTCCAGCTGTCCATCACAGAGTACCAGGTCTCGATCCACATCAATATACTGTTCCATTTCATTCTGTTTTGCACACAGTTCTAGGTTGCGGGTGGATTTTGTTTCGCTAAGCGTTGTATGCTCCTGGCGGATATGCGTAAGTTTACCCTCGAATGTAGTTTTCTGCTTTTCCTGTTCTACTATCGCATCATATTTTCCCGCCTCCTCCTCATGCCGATGGATCTCTTTTTTAAGAAGTTCAATCTGTGGTTTGTTATCTGACTTAGCCTTTAGTTCTTGAGAACGCATCTGGTACTCCTCTTGGAGAAGTCCCTCCTCCCGTTTCCCGTTCTCAATCTCTGCCTCCAAGTCCGCCAATTCCTTCTTCAACCGAAGAGAGTAATCCTCTGCTGGTTTTACGATATGTAACGCTTTTTCCGACTGCTTATATTCAGCTTCGTACTTATTCATCTCCTCCGCTTGGGATAGAATTAGATGATATTCCTCCTCCACCAGCCTTAATTCCTCCAGCATTCGGTTCATCCGCTCTGCCTTCGTATATTCAATCGCCTTCTGCTCTATTTTCACCTTCAGGTTATCATTTTCAATTGCCTTCTCCTTGTACTCCCTGCGATCTGTCTCGATCAACGAAGACAATAGCTCAATAATTTTGGACAACTGGTTAATATCCTTTTTCTGCTTCCACTCCCGAATAGCCTCACTATGAATGCTCTCCTCGCTGCTAAGGATCCCATCTAGATATTGCAGAATACTCTTATCGATTTCCTCACATAAATATCTTAACTTATTCGACTTTTCCCGAAGCTTCTTCTGTATCAAATCATAAATCTGTGTATTAAACACCTTTCGAAAGATTACTCCCCGGGTGTCACTGTCCGCAGTTAGTAGCTGCAGAAACTCTCCCTGGGCCAGCATGGCAATCTGCTTAAACTGCTTCCAGTCAATTCCTAATATTTCTACAATATCCTGCGTTACCTGAGCATATCCCGCTACAATCCTTCCATCTGGCATTGTCAAGGTTGCATTATTCTTCTCCTCAGTAAAACCACTCCCCCTCTTCTTGGATCTCTTATAACTGGGGTTACGTTTAACAATGTATTCTTTCCCATGATGGCAAAAGGTAAGTTCCACAAAGGTCTCGTCATCTTCCCCTGAATAATCACTCCGAAAGGAATCGGAGGTTCGATTCTCTCCACTGGCATTTCCATATAAGGCAAAGGAAATGGCGTCAAATATTGTCGTTTTTCCAGCTCCCGTATCTCCGCTGATCAAAAACAATCCACTGGAGCCGAGCTCCTCGAAGGGTACCTCCGTTATCTCACGGAAAGGGCCAAAAGCACTCATCACTAATCGAATTGGTTTCATATTCCCTCACCTGCCATTCCTTCAAAAATATCCCGCATAATCTCCAACTGATCATTAGACATCGCAACATTATTCTGCTTCTCATAGAATTCTTCAAATAGCTGCAGGGGACTTTTTTGTTCCACCTCAAGGGCAACCAGCTTTGTCTCGGAATTCCATACGGTTTTGCTATTTTCAAAATCCAGTCGCATGATGTTCGGGTAAACACTTCGAAGCTTACCAATGGCATCATAGATATCCTCTTCATCGGTTAATATGGCATGAATATAATCCTCCGTATTAGCCTCCGTATATACGGAGGGATCTGTAAGCGCTGCAATGGGTCCCTTGATCTCTCTCATATCTCTTAGGGGAATCAGAGGTATCTTATCATAGGAAACCATTCCCTTATCCTTCATCTCGATTAAGGTTACTGATTTTACCTGGCGGACCTCAGAAAAAGAATATTTCAGAGGAGATCCAGCATATCGGATGGTATCCCTGCCAATTCTTTGAGGACCGTGAAGATGGCCTAAGGCCACATAATCAAAGGGATCAAAGGCAGAAGCATCGATATTATCCAATCCACCAATGGAGATTGCTTCCGAATCACATTGTTCCGGCATCTCATTTCCACTGGTAATGAACTGATGGGCTACCAGAAGATTCCGCTCGCTTTGGTTGATCTCGACGTTCTTAATAATTGTATCAACCGCATCCTGATAAGACTCCACTTCTTCATAATACCTACGAACTAAAGCGGGTTTTACAAAGGGCATCAGAAAGATATTTAATGGGCCATATTCATCCTGTAGCGTATATTTATCAAGCTTCCCCTGATATGTTCCTGCAATATAGATATGATTTTCACCCATGATCCGGCCACCAAAGTTAATACGCTCCGACGAATCGTGATTTCCACTAACCATAAGGATCGCCATGCCTTTTTGGTGGAGTTCTGTTAAAAACCAATCAAATAAAGTTACCGCCTCCACTGAAGGTATCCCCTTATCATAGATGTCTCCGGCAATTAGCACTCCCTGGGGCTTGTATTGGTCCGCTATGGACAGAATCTGTTTTAGTATATGTTCCTGATCCTCGATCATCGAGAATTCATTTACCTTCTTCCCGATATGAAGGTCTGACAGATGTAAAAGCTTCATATGTATCCTCGTTTCTGCATAATTTATAAGCTGCTTATCATGTTATCTCTTCCCCTTATCGTTGAGGAGATATTTCTATTAGAATAGTATCATAGTAAAATGTCATATCATGTCCAGGTATTAAAATTTATTTGGAAAATATAAGATGCAAATCACTTTTTAGGAAAATGTAAGTTACAAATTATTTATTTAGAAATATATGATACAAATTATTTGTTCGGAAATATAAGTTTCAAATCATTAATATGGAAATATAAGATGCAAATCACTTATTTTCAATTATAACATACTAATATTAGTTTAATATATACCTTTACGCAAAAAGGGCCTTGCACTGGAGGTTACCCTTCGCGCAAAGGCCCTAACATATTCTACAACTTGACTTACCACATCTTTCCTGTAGCAGGAAGATAATTGAAGCCCCGACTCCACATATAGCTATTAAAGGTTTGCTGCTGAATCTGCATCATGCTCCAATGGGCCGTCATGTCCATTGGCTTTTTTGTTCTTGAACCAGAACCGCTAGAGTTTGTCTCTGTACTACTAATCGTTTTTATATCTCTCGTAACCTTCTCTAGCTTAATCAAATTGTTACGAATACTCTTCTTTTCTGTTTTTGTACCATATTTTAATTGAGTCCTCAAGCATACCCACAAGCCTGGGCTAGTGGCGATATCCTTCTTGTCGTCAGTGGAAAAGGATTTCCAAGCTTTTTTTACTTCTTTTTTTATTTCCTTAACCGTTTTTTTGGATATCTGATCTGGTAGTGCTTTGAAGTCTTCTTGTAACAACCTAGAATAGGCGATGATTTCGCTATAGGCTGTCAATGACATTTCGGTTAACGGGACTTTCCCCTTAATCACAATCTTGCCTCGATTTTTCAAGCTACTTTTTATGAGCATAACAATCGAATCCGATTGGTCGGTTTCTTCTAACCAATCCTCTATACCCGCTTCTAATTCGACTCGAAGCTTTTCCAAATCCTTTTGCTTCATCTTCATAATACCTTTTACGTACACCGGGTACTGATCATATATCGTCAGTTCCTCCTCCGATAGAAAGCGCCATCCCTCTTTAAGCTCCTTGAGGATCGTTGCCTCCTGGCTCTGAGTAAATGGTGCTCCTAGCGTAAACTCTAGAACGAATAAAAAAGCCTTAGCATTTTTGTCAATTCGATTGGCTACTTTAACATTGTAGTTGATCTCCGGGGCTGTCGATGTGGATCCAGTAGCTAGGGAACCGATGAAACCCTGAAGTATATTAAAGGCCCTTATCTGGTAGTAATCCGTTATCGGCGCAAAGTAAGAGAACCAGATTGCCTGTTCCTTTGATTTGATAACCATTCCAAGCCCGCTATATTTTTTACCATTAATTTTATCAGTCAAATCAAAGATGATTTGGTCATCCGCTCCTTCATCCAAACCTCTCCAGTTTAATGCTCGAATATTGGGGTTACCTTCTTTCAATTGAATAAGAAATTCTTTTGCCAAAGTCTTTGAACTTTTACTCGGATCATGAGGTAGCATAGCCATTACCAATTGCTCTTCGCTTTTAGACTTTTCAATTACTACGATGGAATCTGAATTTTCCACCTTCCAACCACTGGGATAATGAAAGGAAAAACTCTTGTCAGCTGCTACATATTTTGACCATATGCTTGCAGCTTCAGCACTCGCTGCTCCAGCGATCAAAACCAATGACAGAAATAACGATATGAAGATTTTTTTCATTTATAGTCACCTCCTTAAAACATTCAACAATCTAGAATTATCAGCCCAAGGATAGATATTATTATTATCGAAGGTGCCCCAGCCACCCCTGGCCAAGGCACCCTCCTATCTATACTGTCTATTCCCACCACAGTCCCTATTTTACTTTTACTTTATATGATTTCGTGATAGCCCCATGGGTAACATATAGGGTTGCACTTCCCTTTTTAATGCCCTTGATAACACCCTTCTTAGTAACTGTGAATATCTTTTTATTGGAAGTCTTAAACGTTACTCCAGAGGTAAGTTTTGCAGTCTTCCCTGTTTCGATATATTTACGACTGGCAGCAAGGGCGACTGTTTTACCAACTTTAACACCCTTAATACTTGTTTGATTTGCTTTGCTGATTGATACGCTATCAACATTTTTATAATCCTCTTTTACCTGCTTCGCAGACAAGGTGTAATTATATAGCTTTAATTCATCGATTGCCCCATTAAAATGATATTCACCGTCTGAACCAATCGTTAAGGCTCCCGTGGAATGAGCCAAATCACTGCCCAAATGATCCAGAACTTCTTCCTTCTTTACCAATTTACCATTCTGATACCACCGGATCTCCTCTGTATCAAAGGTTACTGCAACATGAATCCATTTATTTTTATTGGTAGTATCAAATGAATATCCATTTCCTACATCATTCGGTTGATTATCAAAAGGTGTATAATCAAATTCATAGGAGTTGTGCTGCAAACGAAACTTATATGCAGGTTCTGTAGCTTCAAGGGTGGTGCTTACCCTATTTTTACTAATTAATGTATTAAATTCATCCTCATTATAAAGAATGACCCAACCAGTCATAGTAAATCCCTGGTCAAAATCCAAGCTTACATCATCCGGCACCTCCAGATAGGAGTTCTTACCGAACTTTGCTGCTTTCCCATTCTTACCTACGATAAAGGTTACCTTACCGGCAGAAACCTCAGCATCATTACTAAAGTTAGTTGCGTCCTTTAAATCACCATTGAATTTATAATGGGCTACAAGAGCATCGGTTTGAGTTAAGAATTGTGGGTTCGCAGCTAGACCTGCCTCATATAGAGTGGTAACCTCGTTAGCAGACTTAGCATGGTCATAGATACGAAGGTCATCCATATTACCGTTAAAGAAGAACTCTCCATCCTTCATACCGATATATAAATCTCCAATGGTACTTGCAGGTCTACCAGTTACACTTACCTTCCTTAACAAGGTATCGTTCTCATACATTCGAACCTCAGAACCATCATAAGTTACTGTCAGAAGGAACCACTTACGAATATCAATGCTTTTTCCATCCAGAGTAAATTGATCCATTTCCCTTCCGTCCATCTCCTCATGGAGAAAAATCATAGGTTGGTTATCATCATCTTCATATAGATCGTAAGGAGGGGCCCAATGCTCCTCATCCGGTCCTTTATGAACATAAGGGACCCACTGGTCAAGTTTAAAGTTTTTCGTTTTATAAGCCCATAAGGAGATCGTGAATTTATCCAAATCCAAGGAATCGTTATCCGCTATCTCGATATAGCTTTTCCCGTTAAATACCGCAGATTGCCCAAAGATACCATCCTCATAGCTTATATTTCCATAGGTGCATTCTGCATTATTACCATTGTACTAGCAGGACAGGTAATCACCGGAGGTGTTGTATCCTCTACCGTAATCGTCTGT
>CAYMLE010000025.1:0-20462 GCA_964391115.1 uncultured Herbinix sp.
TATAACCTCACCTCTTAAGTTAATCACACCCTTAAAAAATGGTTGTGATTTCGGTACTCTGGTAATGCTCTGCATAATAATGATATTATGAATATAACTAATCTCTATTCCATACAGCTCTTTGTCGAGCACAATTGTGATATACTGCTTCGTATCTACTGCTCCCATACTAAACCTCCATTCGTATCCTATCGATGATAAGCTTAAAGCAATTCCAACATCAATTAAACCAAGGAATTAACATCAAGAATTAAGGCAACTTCGCCATTTCCTAAAATGGTAGCTCCACTAATGATCTTATGGTTCTTAATATATTTACCGATGGACTTAATAACAATTTCCTGTTGCCCTAAGAGTTCATCTACCACGATACCGGCCAATCGTTCACCCTTTTTGACAATGATAACAAGACTGTAGTCCAATTCTGTACTCTCACTTGGACAATTCAGAATGTGAGCCAGTCGGATAATCGGTACTACTGTACCTCTTAAATTAATGACCTCTTTACCCTGAATTGTTTTTATTTCTGAGTTTTCGATATTTTCAACCGTTTGGATATTGCCAAGGGGAAGAGCATACTTTTCTGTACCGATGATTACCATCAGACTTTGAATAATCGCTAGGGTTAAAGGAAGTCGGATAATGAAGTTCGAGCCTTCACCCAGTTTGGTCTTAGCATCAATCTCACCACCAAGTGCTTCGATCTTTGTCTTAACTACATCAAGGCCAACACCTCTTCCAGATACATCGGTTATCTTCTCTGCGGTTGAGAAGCTCGGCTGGAACAGAAGATCAACAAAATCTTTATCTGTCATTCTAGCAGCCATTTCCTCCGTAATAACTCCCCTCTCCAGGGCTTTTTTCTTAATCTTCTCAACATCGATACCCGATCCATCATCTCGAACCTCGATTACTACGTTATTACCATCCTGATAGGCATCAAGGAATATGGAACCGACCGAATTCTTGCCATTTTTTTCTCTAACTTCATTGGATTCCAGTCCATGGTCAGCTGCATTTCGAAGTAGATGCATCAAAGGATCACCAATTTCATCGATCAAGGTACGATCCAACTCGGTTTCTTCACCGGACATATATAGTTCCATGTTTTTTCCCAAACTCTTGGATAAATCACGGATCATTCTCGGGAATCGGTTCAATACACTTTCGATCGGTACCATTCTTACCTTCATTACTGACTCATGTAGATTCGTAGTTACTCGCTCCAGGTATTCCATCTGTTCTGTAAACGCCTGCTCCAGCTTTGTCTGTTGAGTACTACTGATGGATACTAAACTATTCTTAGCAATAATTAATTCGCTAACAAGATTCATTAGTACATCCAGCTTTTCAATATCCACACGAACGGAACGGTTTGCAACCGGCTTCGCTGCCTGTTTTGCTACCGCTGCACCGCCAGCCTTAAGGGAACCGCTTTCCTTCTGTACCTTCTTTATGGCCGCAATTGCTTCTTCCTGTTTCGTAGCTTCGTTAAATGCTATATAATCTTCCTCAGAAAGAGTTATGTAATCAGCCACAACCTCCTTAACTTCAGAGATATTCATGGCTGTTTTACTTATTTTATCCGGTTCTTCCTTTGTTATTAAAAAGGCAGAATAATCATAATCATACTTTTCGTCCTCTAAATCCTGGGCACTGGGATCAATCTTTATAATTTCTCCCATCTCCTCAAGAGCACGATTTACCATAAAGGCTCTTGCACCCTTAAGTACACAATACTCCTGTATATAAATTGTGATTCCTACTACATTTAATCCCAGCTCTTTTGCCTTAGCAATCGCCTTCTTCTCATGCTCTTCGATCTTGAGGCCTTTAAATTTCATCTTTCCTACAGATTCGGGAGCAATGGTTGCGACCGATACCTTAGACTCTGGTTTACTGATTTCCGAACTCTTACCCAGACCAGTATTTAATATATTGACCAGGGCATTGATAATGTCTTCATGATCATCGGTTCCCTCATCAGCATTGGCCTGAATATTGGCAAGATACCCTTCTAAAGCATCGATGCCCTTGAACAACACGTCGACCAGATCACTATTTGCCTTCATCTTACCATTTCTGACTTCGGAGAAAACATTTTCCATATCATGAGTTAACCGCTGCATTCTCTTATAGCCCATAGTTCCGGACATTCCCTTTAGAGAATGAGCTGCTCGAAAGATTTCATTAATGGTATCCTGATTATCCGGTTCCTTCTCTAGAACAAGGATATGCTCATTTAAACTCTGCAAATGTTCCTTTGTCTCATCAATAAATATTTCTAGGTATTGGCTTACATCCATTTATTGCACCCCCACATTTCTAGTAATGGCCTCAGAAACCTCAGTTAATGCCGCAACTTCATCTACGAGACCCGCCTGCGCTATTGCCTTAGGCATACCATACACAATACAGGACTCTTCGTTCTGGGCAATCACATATATATTTTTCTTATTGTTCTCTAGTTCTCTAATCCCCGCGGTTCCATCGGAACCCATACCAGTTAAAACTACACAGGTAATATTACTGAAATCTGCTTCTACCAGGGATTCATACATAACATCGGCACAGGGTAGTAATCCGCGTCGCGCTGTTTCTTTGGTTATCGCAATCTGATACTGATTGCTTTGGTTCTTCCATACCCTTAGCATATGACCGCCTTTGGCTAGGTAAACCGTACCCTTACTCAGAATATCTCCATCTTCCGCTTCCTTAACATGAATCTTGCTTAAATCATTGAGTCGGTCCGCTAGCGATTTAGTAAAACCCTCCGGCATATGCTGTACGATAATTACACTGGCATCCAAGTTCTCCGGAAGAGCTGTTATTACAGAATGAAGAGCTTTCGGTCCTCCAGTGGAGCAAGCAATTGCAACAAGTTTACCATCCCCTTGTCCGGTTATGCTTCGTTTAACTCTACGTGTTACTTCTGGTTTCGGTTTTATGTCTTCAAGCTCTGGCAAGGTAGTCATCTTTGCAGTAGGATGAACCATCGTAGCAACTGCTAGGCATTCCAGAATTCGATTCGAGAATAGATTGTTTTTCACCTCGATAAAGCTTTCTGGTTTGGTTACAAAATCTATGGCCCCCAGTTCTAAGGCAAGGATCGTTACCTTAGCATCCTTCTTAGCAACTGTACTAACGACAATAACCGTAGCCGAAATATTCTGTTTTTTTAATTCGGTTAGAAATTCTAATCCGTTCATCCTGGGCATATTGATATCCAGAAGAATTGCATCGATTTCATCGGCTTTTTTTTGGAGGATATTAAGGGCATCCAAGCCGTTGTTGGCGACATCAGCCACCATAAATCGATCGTCTGATTCTATTATATCAGATAGCACCCTTCTCATAAGTGCAGAGTCATCTATAACTAAAATATTTTTCTTCATTTTCATACCTTTCTTCCAAATATAATTGCTATATGCTCAAACTATCGTTTCTGTCGTCGTTGTCTTTCCTGTTCAAATATATATTTGATAAGATCTTCTCGATCCATATCTCCTATCTCCACAAATTCTACCCTATGTTCATATTTATTGGATTGGTTTAAAATCTTAAGACTAGAAATGACTACCGAACCAATCTCAAGGGTCTTGATCTGGTTTCTAATCGTTATATCTAGCTTAACCCAGATATGGTCCTCCGCTTTTAGAGGGCTTTCGGAGGTAAACCTAGCTCCTCCACCACTGATGTCAGTGATAGAAGCCTTCTGCCACCCCTGATTGAAAGCGTTTAACTTCATATTAATCTCATCGATTCGCTGTGGATTGAGTAATTTTTCCTGTTCCAAATCTTGTTCCAGCGAGGTTTCCTCTGATGTAACGATGCGATATTCTGTATCCAGAATACATTCCAGACGGTAATATTGTCTTCTTTGTAATTTATCTAACTTAGAGGTTAACCGAACCAAAGCGATAATTATGTTATTTTCTTTATAGGCTTTCACCACAGTACAATTGCATTGATAAAGCCCCTTCGCTGAGTAAAAGCATAGTTGGTAGGTAAATTCTTGATGAAGCATAACGAGTATCCCATTTCTTTGGGGCATAGCTATACTAATCTGTGTATCATCTACAATATCTAAAAGTTGACTCGTGCTGGTTTTTGCCATATTAATCGGTAGACCTGCCGTATCCAACTGTTTAACCTCAATTTTATCCCCTACGATTAATATATCCCGCAGCATAAATACCTCCCAAATGTTTATGCAGATCATTTAATATAATTCGAATGATATTCCGATGGTATAGAAATCATTTTTTGATCCTTGGTTTTAATAAATTTGTAAATAAACGTGCGATTCCCTTCCTACCCATGTCCTCCTGATCCAGTTCTTGATTACATATCGTAAGTGTAAAATCGTTGATTGCTTTTGAGAATGGAGAATTAGGATAAAGTAAGATTGCCGGTTTCTGCTTCATAACTGCCTTCGTTAGTGAGCTATCCTGTAATATAGGGCCAAGATACTCCAATTTAATTCCTAAGAACCGGTTTACAACAATATTTAATTTATCGTATAACTCTAGTCCATCTTCCTTCTCTTCTAATCGATTGGCGATCATCTTTATGGTCGTTTCTTCCTGAACAAAATGCGTATTACGATTAAGGGTCTTAAGTAGCGCATATGCATCAGTTATGGAGGTTGGCTCCGGTGTGGCTACGAGTAAAACCTCTGAGCTTGCGATTACAAATTCAAGAACGGAATCTGCTATTCCAGCTCCGGTATCAATGATGATGATGTCTGCCTTATTATCCAGCTCTACTAGTTTTTGTATTAGATAGACGATTTGCTCCTTTGTTAGGGTAGTCAGTTCCTGAATACCGGATCCACCAGAGATAAAACCAATATTCTCAGGCCCTAAAGTAATAATATCATCTAAACTTTTACCTCGAAACATCAGATCGGCCAGATTATATTTTGGTCTGATACCAAGCATTACCTCAATATTAGCCAACCCAAAGTCTGCATCCAAAATCACCACGCGTTTACCAAGGCGGCTTAGTGAAATTGCCAGATTGACCGAAATACTGGATTTCCCCACTCCACCCTTACCACTGGTTACAGTAATAACTCTGGCGATATTTCTGGAAGCACTTTGTTGCTTCACAATATTTCTTAATCTCTCTGCCTGATCCATCTTACTGCCCCCTTAATAATTGCTTTGCAATGCTTTGGGCATCTATTTTTTCGATATCATCGGGAACATTTTGACCAAAGGTAGCATAGGATAAAGATGCATTGGTTAGCATCTTTATATTAAACAGATTCCCTACACTTGTAGTTTCATCTAGCTTTGTAAAGATGAGATTATAATCCACAATTTCTGAATAGGCTTCCGTTATCTTAATTAGATCCTTATATTTTGTGGTTGCACTAAGAACCAGATAAGTTTCCCGTTCCTTCTCTGGAATTGTATTCAATAGAAGTTCTACATCATCCCTCTGTTCCTTTACACGATGAGATCGTCCGGCAGTATCTACAAATATTATATCATAGTCTGCAAAATCTTTCTTCGATTGTGCTATTTCATCTGCAGTATAGATAACCTTCATAGGAACTCCAAGGATATTAGCATAAGTTCTTAGCTGATCCACGGCAGCTATACGGTATGTGTCAGCCGTAAGAAAAGCAACCTTCACCTTCTCCTCTACCTTGAATTTTGAAGCAATCTTTGCTATGGTAGTTGTCTTTCCCACGCCAGTCGGTCCGATAAAGAAGATAAATTTAGGTCCCTTGCTCTCTAATTCAATTTGTCTTGGTTGACCAAGCTTAAGGACAATTTTTTGATAAATGCTTGCAAGAATATTATCCATGGAGGCATCCTTCTTTAAGGATCCTTCTATTTCAGTAATAACCTGATTCGCATATTTTTCGTCAACTTCATTGGATATCAGCTGATTGTATATTAGTTGGATAAAGGCAAGATTTTTATTGGTCTTTGCTGCCTTCTCCTTCTCAGGTTCCTGGTTTCCAGTCCCATTCATCTGCTTCTCCAAAAGACTTTGCAGATTATTCAGCTTCTCCTCGATCGCAGAAGGCTCTTTTCCGCCTTCCTTGGTCCGACTATCATTCTTCGAATCCATTGGATCGTCATAGATAATGTCAGGAAAAAGAGGCTTCTTAGGTGGAGAAACCAGACTAGGAGTTGTTTTTGGTTTTTCATTCTTATAAGAGGTATTCTCGTCAATCGCTGCCGTAATCTCTACCATAGGCTTACGGAATATTCGAGAGAACCCCTTCGGAGAAATGGTTTTAATATTCATGACAATAGCATCCTTACCAAGCTCTTCCTTGGCCAGGATGATTGCTTCCGTTTCAGTATTTGCTTGGAACTTTTTGATAATCATTAAACAGTCACCATCCCCACACTCTGTAATTCCACATTGGAGTCTATCTCATTATACGATACTACAATAAGATCCTTAAAATAGTCCTGCGTCAACCTCTTAAAATACATACGGACGATTGGCGAGGTTATGATAATTGGATTCCTACCCAGGTCTTCCAGCTTCTGTACCTCAATCTGTACAGAATCCATAATCTCTTTTGTAATACCGGGATCTAAGGCTAGATAAGCTCCTTGCTCTGTTTGTTTCACGGAACCCATGATTTCCTGTTCCACCTTTGGATCTAAGGTGACAACATTAGTCGCCTCACCAACAGGGAAATATTTTCTGGAAATCGCTCTCTTTAAGTTCTGTCTCACATACTCGGTCAACACATCGGTGTCCCGGGTGGTCGGACCATAGTCAGCCAGTGTTTCAAAAATAGTAACTAGATCTCGAATGGAGATCCCTTCCCTCAGGAGGTTCTGAAGAACCTTCTGGATTTCTCCGATATTAAGAAGTTTCGGTACCAATTCAGTAACCAGTGCCTGATTTCCTTCTTGCATATTATTGACAAGATTTTGTACATCCTGTCTTGTAAGAAGCTCATGAATATGACTTCGTATAACCTCAGTAAGATGTGTAGCAATGATAGAGGGTGGATCCACCACCGTATATCCAAGGGACTCGGCTCGTTCTCTCTGCCCTTCCGTTATCCAGAGTGCTGGAAGATGGAAGGAGGGTTCAAAGGTTGGAATACCCGTTATCTCTTCTTCTACATATCCAGGATTCATCGCCATATAATGATCAAATAGGATTTCTCCATCGCTAACCTGAATACCTTTTATCTTAATAATATATTGATTTGGATTCAGCTGTATATTATCCCTAAGACGAATCATGGGTACCACACAACCTAACTCTAAAGCAACCTGTCTACGAATTAACACAACTCGGTCTAGTAGATCACCACCCTGGCTGGTATCTGCTAAAGGAATGATACCATAACCAAATTCCAGTTCAATCGGATCCACCTGTAAGAGTGTTGCGACATTCTCTGGTTTCCGAATCTCGTTAGCAGAGGCTTCTTCTGAGGAAACCTCATCCTCAATGGCAGTAACCTCGATCCTAGCAGCAATCGCTCTTCCCGAGATAATAAAGATCAAGCCGTAGGTGGTAAATATAAGTACGTCAAGTGGCGTCATAAAGCCAAGGAAAATCATACTAAATCCGACGATATACAAAACCTTGGGTATGGAAAACAGCTGCTTGACCAATACATCGCCAAAATCTGCATCCTTCGATACCTTTGTTACAAGAATACCGGTAGCCAGGGAGATCATCAAAGAAGGAATCTGACTGACCAAGCCATCACCAATCGTCATAACAGCAAATTGTTGGAAGGCCTCTCCGGCAGGTAAACCCAAATTCAGAACACCCATAACGGTACCACCAGCTAGGTTAATAACGGTTATAAGAAGACCTGCAACAGCATCTCCCTTAACGTATTTCGTAGCACCATCCATGGAGCCAAAGAATGCCGCTTCATCTTGAAGCTTTTCTCTTCGTGCTTTCGCTTCTGCATCGGTAATGGAACCGGTATTTAAATCCGCATCAATTGCCATCTGTTTACCGGGCATAGCATCCAGAGTAAATCTGGCAGTAACCTCGGATACTCGCTCCGAGCCCTTGTTAATAACCATAAACTGAATAAGAATAAGAATTAAAAATATAATCAAACCAATAACCAGATCTCCGCCACCAACGAAATCACCGAAGGTTAATACCACATTACCTGGTTCACCGGTAGATAAAATCAATTTTGTACTAGACACATTTAATGATATTCTAAAAATTGTTGTAAACAACAGAATCGTCGGAAAAGCCGACATATTCAGAACTTCCTTACTAAACAATGCATTAAACAAAACCACCATAGCAATCGCTATGTTAAACGCCAATAAGATATCTAAAAGCCAGGCCGGCATCGGCAAAATCAAGAATATAATGGCCGATAAAATATACAATCCAACTGCTATGTCATTCCTCTTCATGCCAACCTGTTCTCCTTCCGGTCCTTAATATCCTAATTCAAGTTCTTTCAAATAGCAAGCCACTCGCTTTTAGCTTTAATTCCTACTTTATACTTTACCGTTTTATGTTTTTCGGTTAAAACAATCATATGGTTTGAAGTCTTTCAATGAATGTAATCCCATTTACATGGGTTTGGGTTTCAATTTTTGCGCAGACCGGCCGACTGAGGGGCCCATGATTCGTCAAGACTCTGCTTTTAAGGCTTGTAAGAAGCATCCCGAGGAAGGGTAAGGCAAGTCAAAAATCGAAACCTAAGCCCATGTAAATGAACACATACCTCCCCTACTTCAACCCATACACATACGCCAATACCTCCGCCGTCATCTGATACAGCTCTGGCGGAATTTGCTCGCCTAGCTCCACATTATAGTAGAGCATTCTAGCCAGTGGTTTATTTTCAACAATAACAATGTTATTCTCTCTTGCAATATCCTTAATCTTCATAGCTAGAAAATCTGCACCCTTGGCTAATAACACTGGGGCTTCTGCAGAATCCTTATTATATTTCATAGCAGCCGCAAGAAGGGTCGGGATAGTGATTACTACATCTGCTTGAGGTATGGCCTGCATCATTCTTCTCTGGGAGGCCACTCTCATTTTAGACTTGATTTTACTTTTAAGCAGAGGATCACCCTCCTGTTGCTTATACTCATCCTTTACTTCCTGCTTAGACATCCTCATATCTTTTTTGAATTTAATCTTCTGATATATCAAGTCGGCAAAGCCAATGACCAAGAAAATAATACTGATATTAAGCCCTAGATCGATCACCAACTCGCCGATCAGCAGGATTGCCTGTATCAGACTTATATCATAAAGCAGAAACAAAGTCTTCCATTCATCCTTCAACGTGTTATAAGCGATGTAACAGATAATAACTATTTTCACTGTGTCTACGATTAATTCAACAATCTTTTCCTTAGAGAAGACACGTTTGAAGCCACTCACTGGATTGATCTTATTGAACTTTGGCCGCATGGGTTTACCGGATATCTCCCATTTAACTTGGAACAACACTACGACAAAAGCTACTCCCATCCCAGCGATAAATATCGGAATACAAATCGTTATTATCGTGAGAATCACATCCTTGAAGACACCCTGTATCAAAGTAGGTGTTATATCGTCTGCGACAATCTTTGAAATATTCGAAAAAGAGCTATGAAAGGTTTCTAACAATTTGTTACCAATAAAGCCAATAAATAATTTTAGAACCAGAAAAAAGGCAGCTAATCCAGAGGCAGTAGTTAATTCCTTACTTCGCGCCGCCTGGCCTTCACTTCTGGCATCCTTTAGTTTTTTTGAAGTCGGCTCTTCTGTCTTATCAGCACCTTCAGCAAAGAACTGAAGCTGATAGGAAAGAAGATACTTATGCTTTCTTATGTCATCCATGTTATAGCTCCCTTAAGCATCTCCATCATCTTATTAAATATGACATCTGCAACGGATGGTATGAGGCGGATAATAACCACTAAAACTGCTAGCCCGGTAAAGACTTTAAGCTGCATACCAATTACAAACATATTCATCTGTGGTGCAATCTTAGCAAGGATGCCTAGGATGGTGTTCACCAACAGAATTGCTGCAAAAACCGGAAGTACAATTCGGAAGGCTAAAATAAAGTAATCTATGATAAAGGTCATCATAAGCTGATACATTCCCGGGCGGAATACTGCTTGTCCAATTCCAATCACTTGGAACGAATCCACCAAAGCTTTTAGAAAATGGTGGTGCAAATCAGTAATGACCATCATAAGCAAAATCAAATAACCATATAGATTTGAAGTAATGGTAGTTTGAATCCGACTTACCGGATCCAGTTCATTTACCATGGAAAAACCGATCTCCATATCAATAATCTGGCCAGAAAAAGCTAATATGTGGTACGAAATATTCGCTAATAACCCCATTAAAGCACCGGCGACGGCTTCTTTCGTTACCAAAATCGCAAAACCAATTACAGTGCCATATTCCGGCATATCATAAGGGATCGTATAAAACAAAATCATTGCCAAAAATATAGAAAGCCCTGATTTCACCTTAACCGGTATATTCCTTAACGAAAAGAAAGGCGCCGTATAAATAAAACCGGAAATCCTCACAAGTATCAGGAAAAACAACTCAAAATTCTCTAAGGTAAAGGTCATAGGGCATTAATGTAATAGCTGAAGTTAGAGAACAATTCCACAGTAAATTCTGTAATGGAACTCATAATCCAATTTCCAGCCAACATAATAACTAAGAAAACTGCGATCAGCTTTGGAACAAATGTGAGGGTTTGTTCCTGGATCGAAGTAACGGTTTGCAAAATGCTGATAACCAGTCCTACAACTAGGGAGGTAATCAGCATGGGGGCTGCGGCCTTTAAAACTGTAAAAAGTGCCTTTCTAGCAATATCAATAACAATTAACTCGTTCACCTGACCTCATCTCCCGCTAATAGAACGTTTTCACAAGCTCACCGATGATCAAATTCCATCCATCGGCCATAATAAACAATAGTATCTTAAATGGCATGGCAATCATAGTAGGTGGTAGCATCATCATACCCATGGACATCAGGGTAGATGCTACTACCATATCAATTACAATAAATGGTATGTAAATTAAAAAACCAATAATAAATGCTTTTCTAAGTTCACTAATGATAAAAGAAGGTATGATAACGGATACCGGTATCTCATCCACTGACTCTACCGTGGATATGCCCGCAATATCCATAAACAGCCGCATATCTTTAATCTCAGTCTGTTCCGTCATGAAAGTTCGGATCGGACCTATCCCAGCTTCAAAGGCTTCCTCCTGAGATATCTCCCCTCTAGACAAAGGCTCCACGGCATTGGCATTGATCTGTGTAAAAACGGGTGACATAATAAAAAATGTTAAAAATAAGGCTAAGCCAATGAGTATCTGGTTTGGCGGTGTAGTCTGTGTTCCTAAAGCAGATCGAACAAAATGTAATACTATGATAATCCTCGTAAACGAGGTTACCATTATTAATATGGATGGGGCTAAGGTAATTACTGTCAATACCATCAGAATCTGCAGGGTTGACGATAGACCTTCCCCGTCCTCCTCTGTATTAAGAGTAAACTCTAAGGGTCCCAGACTGCCGTTTACATTATTTCCTGCGGTACCTGCCTCTTCAGCAGTTATGGTATCTTCTACATTCGCAGCGTACGCTGAATCAGTCGGAAAAGTTACTAACATTATCAATAACAATGCTGTTATAATTCCCATCCTTGCCCGATGTCGTTTTCTACCAGATGTATTCATGGATACCAACCTTTACTTTTTATTTCTAAAATATTCAAATACCTGTTTAAAGCTCTGTTTATCTAACGTCTTATCTTCCCTGAATATAACCTGAGTTTCATCGATCTCTGTCATATACGTGATCTGATCCTTACTAATCGCGATCACAATATATTTGTCGCCGATACGAACCAACTGCAGCATTTTATTCTGACTTATTCGGTAGGTATCAATGACTTGAAAATTACTACTCTTCAACTGACCTTGCTTATATCTACCTATAAACCGCGTGGTAATATAGGTTACAGCTAATATAAACACTAAGATTAAAACCAGGCCTAGCAACTCCAACAGATTATTTGAGGTGGTTAAGGGCCTATCCAATGTCTTTGTTGCACTTTCGTTCACAGCCTGTACAATTTCTGCTTCCTTGGTGCTCAGTAAGAAGACTATAGTTTTTAAAGGCATTTATCAACCTACTGCTTTCTTTACCGCTTCCAGTACTCTATCTGCTTGGAAGGGCTTAACGATAAAGTCCTTGGCTCCTGACTGAATGGATTCAATTACCATAGCCTGTTGACCCATTGCAGAACACATAATTACATTTGCTGCTGGATCCAATGCCTTTATCTTCTTCAGAGCCTGAATTCCATCCATCTCCGGCATTGTGATATCCATCATTACAAGATCCGGCTTGGTCTCTGTGTACTTGTCAACAGCCTTTAAGCCATTCTCTGCTTCTCCTGCAATGTTATACCCATTCTTAACCAAGATATCCTTGATCATCATTCTCATAAATGCAGCATCATCACAGATCAAAATATTTTTTGCCATATTTATTCTCCTATCTTCTTATGTTTTATATAACATGAACGAATACCTGTTCATGATCTTGTTGCTCCGTTTGGAAAGTATAAGCGAGGTTCCGCTTTTCTCTCTACGCTATCATAAATCAATTTTATTTATTTTGCTTTATAATCTCAGTGACTCGAATACAAAAGGCTTCTTCCATAACAACTACCTCGCCCTTCGCTACGAATTTACCGTTTACTAGAACATCAATTGGTTCTCCTGCCAGTCTATTCAGCTCAATGATTGTGCCTGGTGCAAAATCCAATATTTCTTTGATTGATTTATTGGTTCGTCCAAGTTCTACCGTTACCTCCAAGGGTACGTCCATTAGAAGGTCGATATTCTCCGGAGGTACTACTCCCGGCATAGATTGTGTAAATGGCGTAAACTGAGCTGGCTGTACATTTACATCTTGTACTGGAGGCATCATATATGGTAGGCCTCCTGGCATTCCTCCCGGCATTCCTTGATTCGGATATGGCATGTTATAATAAGGATTATATCCTTGTGGTGCCATAGCCTGCTGAGCCATTTGATCCATAGCCACCTTCGGCTGAGGTTCTGGCTTAGGCTCTTGGTGTATCGGTATTGATGGAGCTATTGAAACATCCGGTTCGGATGATGTTGCCTGAACAAATTGTTGGTACATATCCTTAGCAAAATCGAAAGGATAAAGCTGCATAAGTACGCTATCCACCAGATTGCCTATCTCCATACGGAAGGAAACCCTTACAAAGGATCCCTTAAGGAAATCGGCTATGTTCTCACCACTCATTTTCTCATCCAAATCCACAACGGCTGCTGTAGGTGGTGTTATATTAACCCGTTTCTCTAACATGGAAGAAACCGAGGTTGCTGCGGAGCCCATCATCTGATTCATTGCTTCACTAATTGCACTTAAATGAAGATCCGATAGATCTCCATCGATGTTTGTCCCATCGCCCCCCATCATAAGATCTGTAATGACCTTAACATCTTTTTCTTTCAGTATTAATATATTATTTCCGTCTAATCCATCCGCATAGTATATCTGGATGAATACACAGGGTTTATCATAGCTATTTACAATATCCTTCCAGGTTGCGTATTCAACTTTTGGTGTTGTAATAACAACTCTCTGGTTTACTAAGGAAAACAGTGTAGTAGCAGCTGTTCCCATGCTGATATTAGATATTTCGCCGATTGCATCTTTTTCTTCATCGGTCAGTGTGTTGGCGTCCTCAACATCAGAACTTATGCCGTTTAATAGTGCATTAATCTCTTCCTGAGATAACATTCCATCCATAGTCTGTTACTCCTCTCCTCTGATAATTGATGAAATTTTAACCGCATAGGAACCGGAGGAAGCACCGGGAAGTGCGGTAAATTTATTAATATTACCGACATAAACGGTCAGTTCGTCATCTACCTTTGCGTTGAGTTTGATAATATCTCCCTTTTGCATGTTCATAAAATCATTTACTGAAATCATACTTTTGCCAAGAACTGCTTTTAAGGGTATCTTCGCCCTGGCAATTGCAATTTCGATCAGATCCTGATAGGATTTATCGTCACTCAGCTGCATCGTCGAATACCAGTATTTTGTATTTAGTTTATCAATAACCTTCTCCAAAGTAACATAGGGTAAACATATATTCATCATGCCTTCAATATTCCCAATCTTGATATTCAAGGTTACAATCGATATCATCTCACTGGGTGATATTATCTGAGCAAATTGGGAATTGGTTTCAATTCTCATAAGTCTGGGTTCCAGTTGTATAACATTTGTCCAAGGCTCTTGAAGGAGGTTTGTACACACATTAAATATGCGTTCAATAATCGTCAATTCAATCTCCGAAAAATCCCTCGCCTTTTCCAGCGGATATCCTCCGCCTCCAAGCATACGGTCAACTATGGCATAACCCAGATTATCTGCCAACTCGATTATGACATTTCCTTCCAAAGGAGCAAAATCTATAATTCCTAGTAATACCGGATTCGACAAGGCATTGGTGAATTCGGAATAAGTAACTGCCTCAGAATTAATTACTTCCACCTGAACGTTCTTCCGTAGATATGCGGGAAGATTCGTAGACAATAATCTACCATAATGTTCAAAAATAATGTTCAGCGTCCTGAGGTGTTCCTTAGAAAACTTGGAAGGTCTGGCAAAGTCATAATTTTTAACCTGTTTTTCATTCGATTGTTTGAACTCATCCGCATCTAGTTCTCCGCTGCTGAGAGCAGCAAGCAGATTATCTATCTCATTTTGGGATAAGACATCGCCCATCAGTCATACCTCCTAGCATTCTATTCCCATAATAACACATGATTAGAATAAAATCATCAAATTTCTTATTCCAATATGAAATTTCCAAAGGAAACATTTATAATAAAATCGGATTGAAACAGATCTTGAATTCTATTCAAAACGTTCTGTTTAATCACACTCATATTGTCGTTAACTATATCAAACGTGTTTTTTGAGAACTCTTCTGTAATATATTCCTCTATCGTATTCTGATTTTTTTCTACATAGGGTTGAAGCTTTTCATAATCTTCATGTTTTTTGTTAAGAGAAAGTGATGCGTATACGATAGCATAATGCTTCGAGCTGTCCGTTGATTTCAACCGGATCGTTAACTTATCTGGAAGATTATAGGTTTCGATATCGGATACCGCTATATTTTTCATTTCTCCTTCTGGTGATTCCAGCTCCAGATCAATAATCTGAGCAACCTTACTTACCAGAGCATTCGTTTTATTGGAGGTAGGCAAGATAGTGAAAATAATCACTGCAGATAATACAATATTAATCAATGCCATTGCAAGGATAATAATCGTTAATATGTTTTTCTTCATTGGAGTATCCCCTTTTGTAAAATATTTGGAAGAACCACCGGTTCCTCGAGTGTTTCATCTCTTAATAGAATAAGATGTTTATCGGTTGCTTAACTCATTATATATCCTGATTTCTATTCTTCGGTTTTTAGCCCTGCCGCTCGCAGTATCGTTGCTGGCGATCGGCTCATATTCACCCCTACCAGAATATTTCGTTTTTCTTGGATCAAGCTTATTACTTCTTATCAAAAAGTCTGCTGCATTTAATGCTCTAGCAGTCGATAGCCAGTTGTTGTCCTTAAATTTGCCGCTCGCCATAGGAACATTATCTGTATGACCAATTATTTCAACGGTATAGCCTTCAAACTTAGCTAGCAGATCTCCCATCTTTGATAGGATTGGTTTTGCTTCCTCGATAACATCAGCTTTACCGGAAACAAACAGGATAGAACCCTTAAGAGATAATTGAACATACTGATATTCCGGATCAATACTTAGCTCTACATAATCATCTAGATTATATAGCTTGGTTAGCTCCGTCACCTGTTCAAACATTTCTTCCGATTGCTCTGACATCTCCACCTGTATCTTCTCTTGGGCAGCTACCAATTCTGGATCATTCTCTGCCGCTTCTGAATTGTCCTCAATCTTATCACCAGTTTCCTGACTTTTCTCACCCATATTGGAAAAGTAATTATCAAGATTATTTAATTGAGTCATCCCAGAGGATATCAGCTGTCCTTCACCTATGGCTGTACCTCCACCATCAAATATACCGAAGGCATTGGAAAATGATATTGAGATCTCCTCGAACTTTTCTTTGTCCACAGTAGACATAGCAAACAGCATTACAAAGAAGCATAACAGAAGATTCATTAGGTCAGCAAATGTATTTAACCAAGGGGCGTTTCCACCAGCAGAAGCGGTTTCCCTTTTTTTTCTAGCCAATCGCTTCACCGCCTTCTTCCCTCATAGCCTCTCTTCGAGACGGTGATAGGAAGGATTTTAGTTTTTCTTCAATAACTCTGGGGTTTTCTCCTGCCTGGATTGACAGTAGTCCTTCTACCATGAGTTCCTTAATCATAATCTCTTCCGTATTTTTAGCTTTTAATTTTGTTGCTATGGGAATACAAATCCAGTTGGCTAACATGGATCCATATAAGGTTGTCAATAATGCCACAGCCATATTTGGTCCAATCGCACCTGGATCATCCATTTCCTGGAGCATATTAATTAATCCGATCAAAGTACCAATCATACCCCAGGCAGGACCCATAGCCGCAAGAGCTTCCCAAAAGCCTACTATCTTGGAATGTCTTTCCTCGACACAGCTTAGTTCCGTCTCAAGAATGCTTCGCACCAGCTCAGGATCGGTTCCATCAACAATAAGCAGAACCCCCTTCTTTAGAAAGTCATCCTCTATGCTGTTTGCAGCTTCTTCTAAGGCAAGTAAGCCCTCTTTTCTAGCCACATTAGAAAGTCCTATAATTGATCTGATTGTTTCCTCTTCATTGGTTTGCTGTATCTTTAATATCAAGGAAAAGCTACTAAGATTGCTTATAAATCCCTTAAAACTTGGTGCCATCATTAACACTGACATAAAAGATCCACCTAGTGTAATAAATATGGATGCAGGATCAATAAAGTTAATTATAACGGAAGCATCCTGACCATAAACAATACCGAATACAACGATTCCTAGACATGATATTAATCCTATAATAGACGCTAAATCCACAAGTGCCACCTTCCATTCGCGTTATTTTTCTTACATCTTCTACATTTCTCTACATAATATTTCTTTTTTATATAATATTACAAGATTCTTGACATCTTGTCTACTTTCTTTTACTATCAGCTTATTTCCAGTAGTCAATGTTATAACCGTGTCCGGTGACTCCTCCACACGTTCAATCATTTCAGCATTAATTGTTAGTTGTTTGCCATTCAGCCTTGTTACTTCAATCATATATTTGTCCTCCGTAACCTCTAAGTATAAAGGGTGGCAGTTTCGCTGCCACCCTTTCAATCTGTTACATCTCAAACATCTGCGCAGCTGATGGTTTGATTAATCATAAATACGCTATAAAGCAAGCATATTATATGGTTCACTATGTACGATCAGCCCTGTTATCTCTTCAGATTAATCAGTTCTTCTAACATGGTGTCCGATGTTGTAATGATTCTGGAGTTCGCCTGGAAACCTCTCTGAGTCGTTATCATATCCGTAAACTGCTGGGATAGGTCTACGTTAGACATTTCCAAAACACCTGTTGTCAAACCGCCGCCTCCTTGCGTTGGATCTTGTCCGATTCCATCAAAATCTCCTGAGTTTTGTGTGGCAGCAAACATACTGTTACCCACCGCTTCTAAACCGGCCGGATTGGAGAAGGTTGCCACTGCAATCTGTCCCAACAATCTGCTATCACCATTATCATATCTTCCATATATCTTACCGGATGCATCTATGCTTAGACCGGTCATGTTACCAACCTTTTTACCTGCACCTACTCCATCTAGGTTTCCTCGCGTTGCCTGCAATGAAGAGGAACCGCTGGTGGAATACATGGTTAGGGAGGAGAAGTCCACATCCACTTCCTTAAACGGATTAGGAGCTGCTTCAATGGAAAGGGTTAAGCTCTTCAATGGATCAGTTCCATCACCGACGCTTACAAAAGCACCGGTTGATCCATTGAATTGTATCTCAGGAGCATCCGTGGTATCAATAGTAACCGTACCATCTTCACTAACATCTACCTGATATTCTACCTCACCAAAGGAGAAGGAAGTGATAGCAGATGCCTCATAAGTCACATTTCCCGTCTCTTCATCTAAAATCTTATTAACAAAAATGGATTGTCCATCAGCATCCTTAATATCAGTAAGTGCTACACCATATAGGTTTGTTGCTTCATCTGACTGACGAATAACCATGTCAGCGGTGTAGCTATGACCCATATTATCAAAGAAACCGATATTTACCATCTTTCCAGTTCCACTAGTAAGCTGTGTGTCCTTACTATCAATATTACCGGATACGTATACAGCAGTTGTTGCTTCCGGTTCCGCATAAAGATTCTGCGGAGACATAATATTAAGTGGTGATACTACATCCGCTATAGTCTTTGTAGCATCATTTGGGTCCACCTGCCAGCCCATCACAGCGGCGCCAGTCGGTGTACATAAGGTACCGAAGGCATCCACATTGAAGGAACCTGCTTTGGTGAAATAGTTACTTCCACCCTTATTCACAACAAAGAAGCCATCTCCCTCAATCATAACATCAAACGGATTGTCCGTTCTCTGGGAAGCACCTGGTGCTGTGATTTGTGATGTAATGGATGCTACGTTCGATCCAAGACCAATCTGCATCGCATTACGTCCAGTGGATCCGGTTGCTGCATTGGGTCCGGTTGCACCCTGTGTTGTCTGATACAATACATCAGAAAAGGTTACTGTACTGGATTTAAATCCTATTGTATTAACATTTGAAATATTATTACCTATTACATCCATCTTAGTCTGGTGTACTTTTAAACCCGATACACCAGAAAATAATGATCTCATCATAATTAAAGGCCTCCTATTTGTGCTAGTAATCTCGATTGATCCAATCTGTCAGTCATGGATCCAAAGCCTCCTAAAAGGTCCGGCATTATACGATTACTGCACCATCAATATTAGTAAAAACTTTCTCATCTCCATCGTTTACGGCGGTTATTACGGTATTATTCCTTACATTCACGATGAAAGCCATATTATCAACCATAACCAGAGATTCTTTAATGCCTTTTTCTCCTGCTTTTCTGGCTCCAGTCTCCAATCGCTTAAACTGATCCTCCGTTAAGTCAATGTTTCTGCTGGCTAGTCGTTCATTCGCATGCTTAGAAAATTTTAAATCTACCTGTTCCAGTGCATTCTGCTTCTCTTTAAGAATTTCACTGAAGGGATTCCCTTTTACCGTTTTACCGACCTGTGTTGGCTTTCCTTTTGAAAGCTGTCCCGTCATCTGCTCGATGGAGGGAAATTGATTCATTGGAATATTCATATTATTCTCCATTCTGCCAAAACACTGTTATACATTCTTTCTCAGTAGATCTACCCTTTGCTTCGTTTGTACCGCGGATTACTTAGGCACGAACCAATGAGTGTGAAAAACTGATTCTTATATTATCTTCGGTAAAGCGTTACTTACTGTAAGTGTAACCTTATCTTTTATGGTTGTTAATAGAGGGTCATTGAAGGCTACGGAAATCTTATAGTTTCCATTCTCCAGGTCCTTTAAGGCTTGTTGATCTATCGTCACCTTATTGCCTGAATGCTTAACAAAGCTTCGGTCAATCAGCTCTTGATTAATATAGACAGCTACTTCATTCGCTTTTGTCTGACCATCCCCCATATAGACATTAAATTCGAGGTCGCTAGGTTTCTCACCGTCATACTTTAAGGATATGTCCTCCTTAATACCGGGCAGTCCCTGTTCGATAAGATAGATCTCGTCTATCACACTATCCAACTGATCAATCGGATATAAGCTTCCGTTGATTGACATCTTAGCCTTGCCACCAGACATGTTAACAAAATCGACTCTGCCATTGATGTAGGTTGTGTTGCCAAGTTCACTCTCTGTCTTAACTATGACACTTCGTCCCACAAGACCAAAAGCCTGTGAATTTGTCGTTGTTGTTGTGAGGTTTTGAAGTTGCTCTAGCTGTGAAAAGGTAGCTAGCTGTGCTATGTACTCGGTATCTGTATTGGGATTTAAGGGATCCTGGTATTTCATCTGTGTAACCAAGAGTTGTAAAAATGCATCCTTTCCCAATTCGTTATTCTTACTATCCTTGGTGCTGGCTTGCTTTGACTGCTCTACGGCTCCATCCGTTACGGACTGAATTAAATCACTCATGATTTCCTCCTTTCTTATATTTTGTGTAATCCTATTTTATCTTTAAGTAAATATCTTGCTATAGCAATTCTGTCGTTCCTGTTCTGTTATTCTTATGTTGTATTTCTTATGCTGTAATTCTTATGCTGTAATTCTTATGTTGTATTTCTTATGTTGTAATTCTTATGTTGTAATTCTTATGTTGTAATTTTAATTCTGTC
>CAYMLE010000025.1:20562-26623 GCA_964391115.1 uncultured Herbinix sp.
TGTAATTTTAATTCTGTCGTTCTTATACTGTCATTTCTTATGCTGTCATATCAATGTTGTTTCCAGTTGCGCCTACAAGACTATCTTCCGAAGTTACTGCTTCTATTCCATCCTGCATTGCAACGGCTTCCTCAAGGGTTATCTTTTGTCCTCGGTTCTGGTTCTTACTTGCTTGCTGTCCATTCTGATCCGATTCGCTATTCTGATTAAAGGTATTACTGGAAACCGTAACTTCGATTGCCTCTACCTTAATTCCCTGAAGCTCCAGTGTTTCCTTTAGCGTATGTAGCTGCCCTTCAATCGCTTCCTTTGCTATCTCAGACTGAACAATAAACTGTGCGGTCATAGATCCTTCTTTAGACTGAACATGTAACTGCACCTTGCCTAAATGTTCTGGATTGAGCTGTAGCTCCATTGAGGTTTGCTCCGGTTTTATAACCACCTTAATCCGCTCAATGATTTGACTGGCGATTTCTCTCATCTCAACAACTCGAACTGTGTCTCCAGAAAATTCGACTTTAGTTTCTCTATTGCTCCCGGTCAGGTTATCTAGAAAAGTTTCAAACTGCTTTCCTGCCTCTGCTTCCTTAGAATCCTCACTGTTTGCGTCATTCAAAGCATCTTGCTCGGTACTTTCTGACTCTGAGACCTTAATCACCTCAATGGACGGTTGATTTACTTCCCTTATGTCGTTCTCTTGATTACGTTGGTTCGCCGAAAGGTTCTTCCGAAGCTCCAGATTCTCAGTCAGCTCTTCCTTCGTCGAAACATTGGATATATCCTCTGGCTTCTCTTGATGAATCGACTCGCTTTCTAATAGCTTGGTAACCGCCGTTTCAAAGTCTTCCTCAGATAGTTGAAACCCAAAGTCTTCCTGTACAAGCTTTAATGCATCGGTGAGATTATGTAAGCTATCCGCCAAATTTCCATCTGTCAGAAATTCCATGACATCCGTTTTACCGTTAGCCCCTAAAATAAGTTGCTTTAGTGCATCGGTATTGGTTAAATCTCCCAAGGTAAGTCCTTGCTCTGCCAACAGTTGATCTAGCTCTTCCTGTGTCAAATCCAGCACATCCATTGCAGCTTCCTGCATGGCCTGTAGCATACTCAACAACTGCTCCGGTTTAATGTTGTCATCGTCAGTAGCTGTAAGCGCTTTTGCTTCATCCTTCGAATACGCTTTTTTTGGTGACTTAGCGTTCTCCTTAGATGCTTTTTCAACATCTTTCTCCGATGTATTGCTAGTAACGTCAGTCTCGGTTTTATCCGTTCTTTGTGGCTGTCTATCGTTTGTCTCCACCTTAGATCGTTTTGTATACACGGCTTCTTTACTATCCTTTTTTACCAATGTATCCTGGTTCATCGAATACGTATTACGATCGTTATCTAGATTCTGGTTCATCACCTGATCAAATCCGCCCGCATCAGAAAATCCTTTGGATCCTGAACGCCCTACTCTTGAGAGCCCTGGGGTTGCAATTTGACTTAGTACACTTTGTGTCTTCATTATCTTCTTCCTCCTTTCTTTTCGCCAGACTCTACATTCTTGTTTCTTTACTTGAAAG
Organism: uncultured Herbinix sp.; assembly: GCA_964391115.1. Lineage (GTDB taxonomy): Bacteria > Bacillota > Clostridia > Lachnospirales > Lachnospiraceae > Mobilitalea. The sequence goes on from CAYMLE010000025.1 coordinate 22,128, forward strand.
AAAGTCCTGACTTATAATATTTATTACAAGGAAATGTGAAATTTCCAGTGTAACCGAACTTAAGGTACTCATGGAGCCTGGAGGATCTATTTCTTAATCAGTTTTTCAGCATCCATATCTAGCATCTTCTTTGTGATTTTTGCTGCAACTACTGGGTTCATCTCTGCCAGTATTTCAGCACTTTCCTTAGGCTTCATAGATAATAGAATCTGTGCTACAGATCCTACATCGGCAGACATAGTTTCTAATATTTCAGCGGCTGCCTCCGAGTCCATGCTTCTATAGATATCCGCCTTTTCTTTAATTGCATCCGAATATTGTAACTGCTCTATTACCTGCCGGTAAATCATTTCTGCATTGGCAGGATTAAGCTCTTCGTAATATTTTTTATATTCTTCAAGAGACGGTGCCGCTTCGGCAAAGACTACATTTTTATCAAATTCCTGTTCTCTCTTTTCAAAATCCAATTGATTTTCTTCAAATACCTTCAACCGATTAATTTCTGCTTGAAGCTCAGCGATTGATTTGCTAACATCCGCATCACCTTTATCCACATCCTCTAGCTCTTGTTCCAGTTCTTTTATCCTGGCTACTGCCTCAGGAAGAGATTTATAGGAATAATTATTTTCCTTCGCAATCTGCTGCTCTGAAGGTACTGGTAGGATACGGTTTATGACCGGCACATCCTTCAGGATGGGTCGAAGTACTCCAGAACCAAATCCGCCTACATCCAGTTTGATTAGGATACCGAAGATAGCAAACCAGATGATTGCAATCAAGATAGCAATCAGGATGGTAAGAAGCTTGCTGCCTTCGTTATTCTCTTTTGCACCGGCTGTATTCTTTTTAGCCATTATATGTCCTCCTCAATTAGCCTCGGATTACTGTATTGAAAGCTGTTAAGCTCATCAATTTCTTTTCTCTCTTCCGCCTCAAACTCCAATCGATAATTCTCCCAAGCCTTATCCTTTAGCTTTTCCTGGGTTTTTCGTTCTACCATGGCATTATTTAGCCGGATTCTAGTAACCTCAAGCCGTTGTCTAGCATTTCTCACAACCATTTGCTGCTGCTTGATTTTCTCTTCCATGATTTTGACAGCCTCTTCAGAGGTCTTAATCTTAAGCAGGTCAAGCTTAGCCTGTCGCAAGGATCTCTGTTCATCTACATACAATGCCTTCTTCGACTCCAATTCCTTTAATTTATCTTCTTCCCTGTTTAGAATGAGTCTGGCATTCCCATATGCAATCTTTGCTTGATCTTCTAATTTTACTTTTACCTGGAGCAAATTCTCCATACTATATCTAAATTTCTTCATGCTTCGCTAAAGAGCTCCTTTAACATCACTACTTCATCATCATAGGTGTAACTATCATTGACCTCCTGACGAAGAAATGTATTCACATCTTTAATTTTGGAAATAGCATAGTCAATCTCTTCGTTGGAGCCGTTTTTATATGCCCCTATATTAATCAGATCCTCTGCATCCTGATAGGTTGCTAATACATTCTTTAGTTTCCCTGCAGCCGCTTTATGATCATCATCTACAATGGAACTCATGCACCTTGATATGCTCTGCAGGATATCAATGGCAGGATAATGATTTTTATGCCCCAGCTTCCGGGATAACATAACATGTCCATCCAATATGCTTCGGGCTGTATCTGTGATTGGTTCATTAAAATCATCACCATCTACTAAAACTGTATATAATCCAGTTATTGATCCCTTATCGGACCGTCCTGCCCGTTCCAGAAGCTTCGGCATCTCGGAATATACACTGGGTGGATATCCTCTGGATACCGGTGGTTCTCCTGAGGCTAAACCGATTTCTCGTTGTGCCATTGAGAATCGAGTGAGGGAGTCCATCATCAATAGAACGTCTTTCCCTTGGTCTCTAAAATATTCAGCAATCGCAGTTGCAGTATTTGCTGCTTTCTTTCGAATTAGTGCTGGTTTATCAGAAGTGGCAATGATTACAACAGACCGTTTCATACCTTCTTCCCCTAGGTCTCGTTCAATAAATTCTCTGACCTCTCTACCTCGTTCTCCTATTAATGCTATGACATTAATATCTGCTTTGGTGTTCCGGGCAAACATACCAAGAAGCGTACTTTTACCAACTCCACTTCCAGCAAAGATACCGATTCTCTGCCCCTTACCGATGGTGAGCAAAGAATCAACAGCCTTTACTCCTAGAGGTAGGACCTCATCAATTATTTTGCGTTTCATCGGGTCCGGTGGTGCTGCTTCGGAAGGGTAATAACGATTACAGGTTAATTGCGAACCATCCATGGGATTGCCCATTCCATCCAGTATCTTACCCAAGAGCTCTTCACCAACAGGAACTCGAAAGGAGGAGCCCGAATTCTCTACGAGACTACCGATTCCGACACCAGTCATATCGTCATAGGGCATCAGTAGAACACGATTGTCGCGAAAGCCTACTACCTCTGCCGCCTTTTTATCCTTCTGATCATTCCCTGTTATGTAACATACATCATTTAGATTGGAAGCAGGGCCAGTAGCTTCTATTGTTAGCCCGACCAGTTTATTCACCCTGCCAATTTCTTTGACATAGCTTCGATCCAATAACTGTCTGTATTTTTCAAAATCGACCAAACTCATCCTGCCTACTTTCTAAGCTAACAAATTCCAATAATCCATCGTTTATTTATAATAACAACACATTACTAACCTATCGTTCCCACAATTCTTGCCATTATATAATATATCGACATTTATGGTGCTTTCCTAAACATTTCCTAACAGCTTTATATCTGCAATCAGGTTGGTTAGCTGTACATCCAGACTGCAATCAATCACCTTTTGTTCTGTCTCAATCAGGCATTGATTCTTCTTCAGCGCAGGATCTTCTGTAATGTCTAGCTCTATTTCTCTGCCAATGATGCCCATCAGATATTCCTTTTTTGAAAGAAGGTATTCATAATCCTCATTTCCAACCCGAAGATTAATATAATTAATCTTATCTAAATGATGGAAAGCCCTCTCAACTAGATGTAGAATAACCTCCCATTGATCTTCAACAAGAACTCCAGTTATTTTAGTAATAAGGCTTGACATAATATCAGCCATCTCAGGTTCTAACCTGATTATCTTCGCTTCATATTCCTTGTGAAGCTCTATACGCTCCGCGTCCAGGTGTCTTCGTTTATCTTGAAGCTCCTTCTGGCTCTTCATCATTCCCTCATCATAGCCCTGCTTATTGGCCTTTGCCAAAGCATCTGCTTTGATTTGTTCTGCTTCCAGCTTGGCAGCATCGATCATAGTCTTAGCCTCTATTCTGGCTGCCTCAAGGAGCTTTTCTGCTACCTCTGCTGAATTTTCCTCCATATTTACCTGTTCTACGATTGGGGCATTGATGCCTTCTACAAATCCATCCTTATCAACTGTTTGAGTTAGCTTCAGATTCCGTCTTACTTGAATCTCAGCCTCCTTACTTAAATGATTGTCGATGGCTTTAAAAGCGGCTTCCTCATAGCGAACCACATAGGATTTAATCACGTTAGACAACGATCTCATCACCTCCACCTCTGGAAATAATAATTTCAGAGGAGTCCTCCAGCTTTCTTATAATGTTAACAATTCTCTGCTGTGATTCCTCCACATCTTTAAGCCGGACAGGACCCATATATTCCATATCCTCTCTTATCATAGCTGCCAGACGTTTCGACAGATTATTAAAGATGACCGTCTGTACTTCTTCATTGGACCCTTTGAGCGCTACTGCCAACTCATTATTATCCACTTCTCTAAGTACTCTCTGAATGGATTTATCATCCAGACTTAATATATCTTCAAATACAAACATCTTTCTTCTGATCTCATCAGCCAATTCAGGCTCTTCAATTTCAAGTGTTTCCATAATATGCTTCTCAGTACCACGATCAACCGTATTCAATATCTCTACGATGGAATCTACACCACCAACAATGGTGTAATCTTGATTTACCAAGGATGCTAACTTCCTCTCCAATACCTTCTCTACCTCCTTGATTACATCCGGTGAGGTACGATCCATCTGAGCGATACGTTTCGCTACATCAGCCTGTTTATCTGGTGCCAGAGCAGAGACAATGATCGAGGCTTGGGATGAGGAAAGATATGACAATATCAAAGCAATTGTCTGTGGATGCTCGTCCTGTATAAAGTTCAGAAGCTGGGATGCATCGGTCTTACGCACAAATTCAAAAGGACGAACCTGTAAGGACGCAGTTAGCTTGCCAATTACATCTCGTGCTTTGTCGGCACCAAGAGCCTTCTCCAGAAGCTCCTTCGCATAGGCAATTCCTCCCTCTGCAATATATTGCTGTGCCAAGCAGATTTCATAAAACTCATCCAATACCTGATCCTTCGTTGCAGGAGATATACTTCTGGTATTGGCGATCTCTAAGGTTAAGGTTTCAATCTCATCTTCCTTAAGATGCTTGAAGATATTGGCGGAACGTTCAGGACCAAGGGCAATTAACAGAATTGCT